>JAJAYG010000385.1 GCA_026786335.1 Chitinophagales bacterium
AAATCACTGTAACCGCGATTGGTAATTACTTCTCTAAAAACTTCTTTACCTAACTGATCGGTAAAGATGATGAGTGCTTCACTAATTTTCTCAGGCACTTTAACAGTAATAATTGTATTGCCATCGGTAGGGTTTGGCGCACAATCACCAAGCAGTGCAATTGATTCAGAAATAATTTTAATTGACTGTGATGGATTGCTGCCTTGATCTTGAAGGCGCATACCACTGTTGCAACAATCATTCAATTGTGATTGTTGAGCATCAACAGTTTCTTTTAGTTGTTGAATTGATCTTACCAACAATGGAATAATAGCTTCTGGCTGATAGGTTTTATAAGTATACGCATCTTGAATAATATTTCCTGAGGTATCAAACATTGCTGGTGCATTTTCATCATGTACAATTTCAGGAATCACTTCGGCAACATCATTTGCTATAAACCCATATTGTAAATCTTTTGGAAAACTTTTGTCAGCAAACTTATCGGTGATATAGTGATAAGTTGATGGTTTTAGTTTCTGAATAATAGAAAGTCCATCTTCAATTGATGTTACATCAGTCTTAAAGATTTCATCGCTTGGAAAATTCAAATATGTATCCGCATACAATCGACCTTCAAAATACCCTGCGAATCCACCATTTGCAAGGCACTTACCATATACACCATAGTTATTATCGCCATTCGCAGCTTCTCCCCAAACACCATGATTTACAACAGTGCTCGCTCCATTAGGATTATGACTTGCAGATGCTATTCCTCTTACACCTCGATTGTAAGCGGAGTATTTGCATAATGAAACAGAACCAACCACTCCATTATTGTCTGCACCATTATTATTGATTGAACCATCTGCTTCACCAAGAACTCCTGCCATATAACTTCCACTCAGCGGCTTACCATTTCCAACACCCCACAAGCCTAATGATCTTGCTGAAGACAAAACGCCTATTGAACCTGTTCCTGTTCCTGAAACTTTTATTCCATAGGTTGAAGTTGCAGTACCATCAACATTAATCCCAATTGAACTAGTTGTTGAAGCATTTTTTACATGCAACCGCCCTGTTAGTGTTTCATTTACATTAGTGCCAATGCCTACGGTACCCTGTGCATTACCTGCTGCTTCAAGAAAAATTCTAAGATTACCGTTATCAGTCATCCCTAACATTGCATGTGGCATCACACCTGTTTTATTCGTAAGCCGAAGTTGAGAACCTGTAGTAGTTGCAACTTCTAATTGATCGTTGGGAACATAGTTTGCATCCAAACCAATTCCTACCATTCCATTTCCATCAATAACCATTCTAACATTAGATCCGCCGGTACTAAAAAACAATGCTCCGCTTGTTGCCTGTAGAATGGCATTGCTTTGCGGGTTATCATTTACAATAGAAAAAATTTCAACCGGACTGTTGACCCCGTTTCGCTTATACATTCTCCATGCAGGTGAAGTGTTGTTTTGTGCAATGGTTGTAAACAACTCACCACCACTTGTTGTATTTCCTTCAATGTGCAACATTGCAGATGGTGTTGCAAGATTGTTGATGCCCACTAAACCTGTTGAGGTAATAGTCATTCGTTGATTTAGAAATGTTCCTGCGCCCGCATTGGTGTAAAAGTTAATATCTAATGCGTCTTCGGTTTTTATGCGAAGGGGAATAGTTGAGGTGTTTAATGCACCCAACCATTCATTATTTGTAATGAAATTCCCTGTTAAAAACCATTGTGCTTGTAAATTCGGGCATACAAGCATTGCTCCTGCCATAAGCAGAAAGAAAAATTTTAAGTGTCTCATGATTTTTTTTGTTTTAGAGTTTAAGAATTTTTTTAACAAATTGTTTTCCTTCACTCTTAATCATGATTACATACATGCCCTTGATTGTATTACTTAAATTAATTCTGATGCTCTTGCAACTTGTTGATGAGTGGTTGCCGCGATAAATAATGCTACCAATTGCATCGGATATTAACACCTCATCAATTCTTTCCCCGTTTGCTTCAATCATCAACTCATCACCTTGCCATGTTACGTAAACTTGTTGGTCATCAAAATCTGCAATAGCATTTTTGCCTTCATCAATTACTGAGACCTCATCAATGTAATAATAGCCAAAGGCGTCAAATGGATAAGTTCCAATTGTATCAGTTTGGTTATCACTAAAAAAATTTCCAAGCATGATGTATTTATAGGCAGAATCAGCCATCCAGTATGCACTCAACACAGTCCAGATAGCAGTATCGGTAACTACTGTGTCAATATTAAGGTGAGCAAAATTCTTTGCAGGTACGGGATTGCTTTGCGAATAGGCAACAGTAGTAAAAAGTACACCAATGTTATTAGTAGCAAGGGAATATTGGTTCAATGTACCGGGGCTGCATTTGAAAGAAACTTTGTAGCTGTTACCGGGAACCAAAAGCTGATTTAGTTGCGCGCCGATAAACTCTCTGTAATATCCATTTACAGAGTAAGTGCTTAAATCTGCATATCCCACACCATCAGAAGCATACTGGAACCCAAAATTGTTTAGTGGCACACCCAATCCAAGAATCGAGGTATTGCAAACATTACACAGATCAGGAGTTTCACCGCAGTTAAACCAACCAATTGCTTTTTCAATTTGATTACCGCCTTCAGGGCAAGAACTAATTATTTCAAAACTCCCATTGGGCACTAACTCTGTTTGAGCATTAGAATTTGTTGTAAACAAAAGCAAAATAAAAAAAGGCATGTACTTGATCATGATAAAAGTATTTGAAGGTACTTCTTGATTAATATTAAAATGTGTTGAAATTTATTTCTCGTCAAATTACTCCCGCGAGAAGGAGTTGCCC
>JAJAYG010000386.1 GCA_026786335.1 Chitinophagales bacterium
CGCTTAAGTTGATACCATCGAGTTTAACAAGCCATCCATCAGCCGAACCGCCATGAAAATTCTGAACATCAAAATCATTTGAAGATGTTTGTCCTCCTAACATCGCACTATTTTGACCTGCTGCAATTCCAAGACAATAATCATATTGACTTCCCCCCACATCTTTAGAAGAAAGTAATATTCCATTACTATCAACTGTAAGCATCCAAAAATCAATCATCCCATAATTAATTCCTACATCGCCATCACTTGATGTTGCCCATGCACCAATAGTAAAAAGTCCATTGTCAGTTGGAGTTAACCTTCTTTGTCCGTCAATAGATTCAATTGAAGATCCACCATAATAATTTTCCGACAAGTTATTTCCTAATGAATCTAATTTTAAAATCCAAACATCATCATTGCCTCTGCTTCCTGCAGCAAGAAATTGATTGTTGTCTAATTGGACTGCTGAAACAAGACCTTCGTTACCGCTGCTTCCCCAGCGATTGGTCCATTTAATATTTCCAACAGAATCAATTTTGAAGACCCATACATCCCAATTTCCATTGGGTGTGGTACCTGCTAAATCATAATCTGCCGAACTTGTATAACCAAAACATTGCAGGGCACCATCGGGTAATTCTATTACTTCACTAATGTAATCATCACCGCTGCCACCATAAATAAGAGAGGTATCAATAGTGCCATCTGTATTAATCCAGGTAAGCCATGCATCATTATTAAAACCATAACCGTACTTAATCGGGAAATCGCCGCCGACTCCAAATGTGTAACAGCTTAATAAATACTTACTATTCTTTAATTGAATAATGGTATAAGTGCTTTCATAACCCAGGCTGCCAATGCAGCGTTGCCACTGCATATTAAAATCACTGTCTAATTTCACTACCCATATATCGGCATTGGTACTGTGGTTGCCGGAAACATCTCCGTCATTTGAAAATGTTCTTGCAGTAAATAGAAATCCGCCATCTACAGTTTCAATAATTTGGTAAGTCTCCTCACTTTCACTACCACCAAAACATTTTTGTGAGACTATACTACCACTTTCCGTAATTCTTACAAGCCAAACGTCTCCGTTGCCATGCAACACACAATCCACATCTCCATTGACAGAGTCTCCGACGACGCCGACAAATATTATATCACCATTGCTGCTTATTATTAGGTCAGAGATTCCTTCCCCACCATTACTACCTATTGCATCACTTAAACTAATTGTTGGCTGCGCTAAAAGTGATGGAAGAAAAAAGAAATTACATGCAATAAAAAAAATGCTGAAAAAGAAAATGGAAAATCTGTTTTTGAATTTTGCATTAGCAGCAGAGAAAATTAATGGCAGCATAACTGGGTGGCTTTATTGTACCAGTAAAGCTAATCTTAATTTTTACAGGCAATAAATTGATTTTTATGTTTCTAAATTTTGGTTGGTATTCATTATAAATTTTATTTTTTTTGTATCATTAAATCTAAATATTTAGAATCAAGTTTTCTATGGTATTTATTGCTGATTCTTTATTCAATTAAAATGATTTTTGAAAAACAAATAAAAACAGTATTAAACAAACACAAGAAACGCGATGCCTGATTTCTCGATGATTATTCTGTAAACCCCTATAAAGGATGCAGTTTCAATTGTTTGTATTGCTATATCCGTGGCAGCAGGTATGGCGAGAATATGAATGATCGGCTTACAGTTAAAAGCAATGCTGTTGCTGTTTTAGAGACACAACTTGCAGCACGCGCTAAAAAAAATCAGAGAGGATTTATTGTTCTTACCTCTGCAACCGATCCTTATATTTCTATTGAGGAAAAGTATAGGCAATCGAGGGATTTTCTAAAACTGTTTTTAAAATATCAATTCCCTGTTCATGTAATTACAAAATCAAAATTGATTGAAAGAGATTTTGATTTGTTGATAGAAATAGATTGAACTGCTATTCTTCCCAATGATCTAAAAGGAAAAATAAATCGCGGTGTAATTATTTCTTTTTCGCTTTCAACGTTAGATGAAAATATTTCTTCATTTCTCGAATCAGGTGCACCAACACCAAAAGACAGATTAGAAACATTATCAAAATGCAAGAAAGCAGGATTTTTAACCGGAGTAAGTGCAATGCCCTTACTTCCTTTAATTTCAGATACTGATGAAAAATTGGAAGAGGTTTTTTCCGCAGTAAAAAATGCAGGTGCCGATTATATTTTGCCTGCAGGATTAACTTTGTTTGGTAATGAAGCAGCAGATTCCAAAACGCTTTACTTCAAGTTTCTTGAAAAGTATTATCCGCAACTAATTACTCAGTATAAAAAATGCACGAGGAGTTTCCTTATTCACAAAAAAATTATCAGCAGCAATTGCAGATGAAAATAAAATTGCTCTGTGGGAAATATAAAATAAGAAATAGTATTGTTTGAAATGAAAATGGCTTGTTCATTTATTCGGGCACCGCAAAATTTTCAGGATTGCGCGCAGTAATATTTTTGTAGAATTCGGCAATGATCTTAAAATCTTTTTCAATATCTCCCGATGGCATAAATGAGGGACCTATGCCTGCCTTCTTTTCTTTGTAGTCAATATATGCAAGCACGATGGGAACATTGGCACCAAGTGCAACATGATAAAAACCGCGCTTCCATTTTGTTACTCTCTTGCGGGTTCCTTCCGCCGGAAAAACAATGGTCGCAATCTCATGTGTGTTGATGTATTCAACCATTGCTTCAGTCATCTTATTTTTTTTGCCGCGATCAACGGGCACGCCCCCAAGTGTTAGAAACATTTTCTTAAAGGGCCATTTGAATAATTCTTTTTTTGCCAGATAAGTTGCATTGAGTTCGAGGTGAAGATTGGCTCCCATGCCATAGATAAAATCCCAACCGCTGGTATGCGGCGCAACTACCATCACGCATTTTTTTAATCCTTCAGGGAGTCTGTTTCCAAGTTTCCATCCACTGAAATTATAATACCATTTGAAGAATGCTTTGAGCAAGGCGAGTACTTTTACATGGGCAAGTTAATAGTTTATGAATCATTTTTATTTTGAGATCAGAAATAATTCAATTCACACAGTTGAATTTGGGGAAGGGAAAAAAATATTAATCTGCTTTCATGGGTTTGGCGAGCAGGCAGAAAAATTTATTGTGCTTGCGCCGGCATTGTCAAAAAATTATAGTGTGATTGCTGTTGATCTTCCTTTCCATGGAAAAACAAAATGGAGCAGTGATGAAATATTTATGAGGGAAGATTTAATAATATTGATTGATCAAATTTTGCAATCGAAAAATGAAAATCGATTTTCTTTATTGGGTTACAGCATGGGTGGTAAAATTGTTTTAGCAGCAGTAAATGATTTTGCTTCGCAGATTGATGAAGTGATTCTTGCTGCACCCGATGGAGTTGAAAATGATCGTTGGTACAATGTTGCAGTTTATCCGGCATGGGGGCAGCGATTGTTTTTCCGGTTCATTACCAAACCAAATTTTGTTTTTACTGTAGCAAAATTTTTGAGAGCAATAAGAGTTTTGAACGATAGACTTTTTAATTTCCTTTGGCTACAAACAGATTCTGAGGATAAGCGAAGAATGGTTTACAATGTTTGGATGGCAATGAGAGAAATGAAAACCAACCTATCTAAAACAAAAATAATTTTGAGAAAGCACCACATCAAAAGTTTTATTTTCATTGGTAAATATGATCAGGTGATTACGCTTGCAATCGGAAAAAAATTTTCGAGCGGTCTTTCAGATTGTAAATATGTGATTCTTGAAAAGGGGCATAATTTAATTACCGAATCTTTTAATGAGAATTTAAATGAAGCATTTCAATAATTAAGGAATAGTAGCAACTTTCAGGAGCATCCATGATAACCTATACAATTATAGCCGACTTACTTACCATCATTTATATGGTGATTTTTATTTTTTACTTAATAGGGTGGCTAAAAATTCCGGAATTTAAAACCACGGAGAAGGTATTTAGCACAAAGGTTTGTGTTGTGATTCCTGCAAGAAATGAAGAAGAAAATATTGCTGTTGTACTTAATTCTTTGTTGCAACAGAATTATTCTAAAGACTTTTTTGAAATAATTATTGTGGATGATTTCTCTGAAGATAAAACAGCTTCGGTAGTAAAAGATTATTTACAATCTAACATAAGGCTGATTGAAATGAAGAATTTTATAAATGATAAATTATTGAGCAACAAAAAAAAATCCATAGAAACAGCAATAGAAAATACCGGTGCTGAACTAATAGTAACCACCGATGCTGATTGTTTGATGAATGAGAATTGGTTGAGTACTCTGGTAGAATTTTATGAGACAACAAATTGTAAAATGATTGTTGCACCTGTTCTTTTAAATA
>JAJAYG010000387.1 GCA_026786335.1 Chitinophagales bacterium
CAGGATTAGGTTATCATGAATACATCACCGTGGTTTCAGAAGTTTCTAAAGTTTGCGGAAGCATCGGACTCTCTGTTGCAGCACACAACTCACTTTGTACAGGTCACATTTTACTTTTTGGTGATGAAGAACAGAAATCAAAGTATCTCCCCAAACTTGCAACCGGCGAATGGATTGGTGCATGGGGATTAACAGAACCTAATACCGGCAGCGATGCAGGCAACATGAAATGTACAGCAACTCGTGATGGAGATGATTGGATTTTGAACGGAACAAAATGCTGGATCACTCATGGAAAATCAAGCGATGTTTTAGTAATCATTGCAAGAACAGGTGAACCCAGAACAAAAAATAACAGCACTGCTTTCATTGTTGAAAGAAACACGCCGGGATTATCCGCCGGAAAAAAAGAAAACAAACTCGGCATGCGTGCATCAGAAACAACAGAGGTAATTCTCGATAATGTTCGCATCAGTGATGATAACAGGTTGGGTAAAGTGGGAGAAGGATTTTTACAAGCAATGAAAGTTTTAGATGGCGGAAGAATTTCCATCGCTGCTCTTTCATTGGGCATTGCAAAAGGAGCTTACGAAGCATCAATAAAATATTCTAAAGAGCGCAAGCAATTCGATCAACCCATTTCAGAATTTCAAGGCATTAGTTTTAAGTTAGCCGATATGGCAACACAAATTGCCGCAGCAGAATTGCTCACTCATCAGGCAGCAGATTTAAAAAACAGGCATGAGCCAATGACTAAAGAGGCAGCCATGGCAAAATATTATGCATCAGAAGTTGCAGTAAGGGTTTCAACCGATGCTGTACAAATTTTTGGCGGTTACGGTTACACCAAAGATTTCCCTGTAGAAAAATTTTACCGTGATTCAAAGCTATGCACTATTGGTGAAGGAACTTCCGAGATTCAAAAATTGGTGATTGCGAGAGAGGTTTTGAAATAGCAATCATAAAAAGTTAATAACCTTTGAATCAAAAATATTAATCATGAATTCAAAACAAAAGGCCAGGTGGTTAAGCGAGCCAGCAGAACATAATTATCCTGCAGCTCAATCTTACCTGAGTTTAATTTATGAATATAAAGCTGTTGATGAATTAGTAGTCAAACTTCATGAAGCCCCTTTGGTAACGTTTAAGTCAAAAGACATTTTCAGGGCCTCTGGCTTATCACTGCTTGGAATTAGCCATTCTCAAATTGCAAAGAACCTTCAGAAAATAGAAAACGGCATTGAGCTGAGTCCCATACTTATCGTTCGCGATTCTGCTAATGGTAAAGTAGTAATAGCTGATGGCTACCATCGGCTATGTGCGATTTATTCTTTAGATGAGGAAGCGTTGATTCCCTGCAAGATTGTGTAAACCTTCTCGGCAAATTGCTAACTGCTTTTATTTTTTTATGAATGATTTAACTACTCAGATATTTGATGTCAGAATCATTATCAGTAATTATTTTCTCAAGAATAATTTCTTCCTCACAACTTATCAGAACTTTCAGATTACATTTGCGCCGCGGAGTGGAGCAGCGGTAGCTCGTTGGGCTCATAACCCAAAGGTCGCAAGTTCGAGTCTTGCCTCCGCAACATCTTAAATCCTTCGGTATTTTTACCGAAGGATTTTTTGTCTGTACTTCTGGCAGAAATAAAATTATGTCCCTGCAAATTTTTTTACAATGAATTTTAAATCCGGATTTGTTGCCATCATAGGCAAACCCAATGCAGGCAAGTCAACGTTGTTGAATGCGTTGATAGGCGAAAAAATTTCAATCATCACTTCAAAGGCGCAAACAACAAGGCATCGCATTAAAGGAATTCTAACATCAACAGATTACCAGATTGTTTTTTCCGATACACCGGGTGTTATTGATCCTGTCTATGAATTGCATAAAAGCATGATGAAAGCAGTGGATGATTCAAAAGAAGATGCTGATGTACTTGTTTATTTAGTTGATGCCTCCAAACCTGCTTCAGAAATTGAAGATTTGGTTAAACTGAGCAGCACATCAGAAATACCAGTTATTGTAGCAATCAATAAATGCGATGTTATTAGCAATGAAGAAATGGAAAAAGTATCTGCAGAGGCAAAGAGAATTTTTGGAGTCGAAGAAGTAATCGCTGTATCATCATTACAAAAAACAAATCTCGAAGAACTGCTCAAGACAATAGTAAACAAGTTGCCCGAGCAGCAAGCGTTTTTTGGTGCTGATGAATTAACCGACAAGTCAGAAAGGTTTCTGGTAGCTGAAATGGTGAGAGAAAAAATATTCGAGCAATTTCATCAGGAGATTCCGTACTCAACAGAAGTCATTATTCAGGATTGGAAAGATGAACCCGACATAACTAAAATTCGTGCTGATATTATTGTAGAACGCGAATCGCAGAAAGCAATCTTGCTTGGTAAAAATGGTTCTTCAATAAAGCAATTGGGAATTGAATCAAGAAAATCAATTGAAGAATTTTTAAACAAGAAAATTTTTATTGGATTAACAATAAAGGTGAATCCCGATTGGAGGAAAGATCCTAACAAACTTAAATATTTCGGGTACTGAAATGAGTAACACCATTGCAATTATAGGAAGACCAAACGTGGGAAAATCAACACTCTTCAATCGATTGATTGGTCAAAGAAAAGCGATCGTTGATGACGTATCGGGTGTAACGCGGGATAGAATCTACGGCGTAGGAGATTGGAATGGTAAATCTTTTAATGTGATTGATACAGGTGGTTTTGTTTCTCACACTGATGATATTTTTGAGAAAGAAATAAAGAAACAGGTTTTAATTGCAATGGAAGAAGCAACGCTTCTTCTATTTGTTGTGGATGTTACCGTAGGCATTACAGATCTTGAACAAGACATTGCAAACATGCTTCGCAAAAAATCGAAAAATGTTTTGCTCGTAGTTAATAAAGTTGATAACCATCAACGCCTTTTAGCTGCGAGCGAGTTTTATTCATTGGGTTTTGAAAAAATATTATTCATTTCTTCAATCACTGGCAGTGGTACAGGCGAGCTGATGGATGAAGTTGTAAAACATATTGAGACTTCTGCAACAGAATACGCTGAAGGAATGCCAAGGATTGCCATAATGGGTCAACCAAATGTTGGCAAATCTTCAATGATCAATGTGCTAATGGGTGAAGAAAGAAATATTGTAACTGAAATTGCAGGTACCACCCGTGACACTATAAATTCCCATTACAAACTTTATGGTAAAGAATTTATTCTAATTGACACAGCAGGCATTAGAAAAAAGGCAAAAGTGCATGAAGACATTGAGTTTTATTCTGTAATAAGAGCAATCAAAGCAATTGAAGAATCTCATGTTTGCATACTCATGATCGATGCACAATCAGGGATTGGAAGTCAGGATATTTCAATTCTTGCCACCATCCTAAAAAAGAAAAGGGGATTGGTAATCGTGGTTAATAAATGGGACCTTATGAAAAAGGAAACCAACACCATGAAACAGTTTAGTGAGGACATTTCAAGAAAGATTGCTCCTTTTGTTGATGTTCCAATTATCTATACCTCAGTAAAAGAAAAGCAAAGAGTTTTTAAAGTAATCGAAACTGCACTTGAAGTATTTGAAAATAAAAGCAGAATTATTAAACCCGAACAACTTAAAGAGGAAATGTATAAGGTTGTTGGGCAATTTCCTCATCCTTCGGTTAGGGGAATTGCTTTTAAATTTTTAGGTATCGAACAAGTAAGTGGTTCTGCCCCAACATTTATTTGTTATGTAAATTTCCCAAAAGACGTAAAAAACACCTATAAGCAGTTTCTGGAGAATAAATTAAGGGCACTGTTTCAGTTTCAGGGAGTTCCGTTAACAATTCTTTTTAGAAAAAAGTAAGTTCAGATTCGGTAATGTGAATTCTTATTATATCTTTGCCCCCGCAATTTTTAACCTTTAAATTACAAACCAAAAAACAATGAAAAAAGTATTTTTAGTTCTTTTTGCATCTGCTGCATTATCATTTGCAGGATGCGAATCAGGTAACACTAACACCCCTGCTGCAGACAGTACTGCAACACAAAGCATGGTACAAGAAGCAATGGATTCCGTTGCTGATATGGCTAAAGAGTCGATTGACTCTACTGCTGATGCAGCTACTGAACAGATTGACAGCTTGAAGAAGTAAATCTTTGATTTTTGATCAATTAAAATTGTTGATCACATTCTTTAAAGGAGCTGTTCATCTTCTAAAAAATTAACCCCGCTTTGGCGGGGTTTTTTTATTCGCTATCAGGTTCAAATGGTAAGTGTAACGCCTTACAATATTAAATCCTGCTCAAGCGATAAATTTTGCAATACCTTTGTTGCATTATAAAATTGATATGAAGCGCCACCTACTCTCTCTCACATTTTCATTGTTGCTGATAAATTGCTCAATTAATTTTTCTTCAGCTCAATGTGCCATGTGTAAAGCCAGTGCAGAGTCTTCAATTAAGGATGGAAATAAAACTGCAGCAGGCCTTAATAAAGGAATTATGTACTTACTCTTTATGCCCTATTTGCTTGTAGGAGGTCTAGGTTACTACTGGTATGTAAGTAATAAGAAGAAGCAGCAATTAGAAGAGGCTGCTGAAGGTGTTTGAGCCATCACTTAAATTCATTTTCATTATTAATCCGCATTCTCTGTTATCAATAGTTTTTCTTTTCTTCATCGAATGAATTTTCGAAGACCATCAGTTGCAATTCTGTTTTTTATTGCGGTCATCAATTTGTATTTTTTAATTGCTGTAAGACTATTTGACCATTCGGGCACTAACTGGCAAACAGTAATTTACAGTGATGGAAAAGGATATTATGAATATCTGCGCGCTGCATTTATCAATCATAATCTTTCAAATCCTGAAATAGAAAAGGCATTCATCAGAAATTCTGATAGTGGCCCCATGATTAAATTTTTTGGAGGTACAGCAATTGCGCAACTCCCTTTTTTTTTGATTGCATTCATCATTTCAATTTTCCGTAGCCAGGCAACTGATGGTTACACTTTTGAATTTCAATTGATGATTGCCATTGCCGGTTATTTTTATCTGCTGCTTGGTTTGATCTGGCTGAGAAAGCTATTACTTCAGTTTTTTTCAAATGATATAATTGTTGCAGTCACATTATTTGTAATTGCCTATGGAACAAATCTTTTTTACTATGCAGTACTGGAGCCATCAATGTCGCATGTTTATGCTTTTTCATTTGCATGTATATTTCTATTCGAAGGGTATGCTTATTTTAAATCATTCAGAATAAGAAATCTTATTGCCTCATCAATAGCATTCGGTTTGATCATTTTAATAAGACCAACAAATGTTGTTATTCTGCTGATGCTGCCTGTCATCTGCTCAAACTGGATTTCATTTTTTCAGTTCCTGAAAAATTACCGGCATGTAATATTTTCAATAATAATTGTTGCAGGTATTCTCTTTATTCAGCCATTATTATGGAAGCTCCAAACAGGTAGTTGGTTTGTGTGGAGTTACCAAGGAGAAGGATTTTATTTTTCGAACCCAGCGATTACTGAAGTCTTATTTAGTTTTAATAAGGGATGGTTTGTCTATACACCGATTGCATTAGTTGCTATGCTTGGATTTATTTCGATTTGGAAAATGAAACCGGCATTTGCAATTTCAATTTTTTTCACCGTGTTAACAGCCATTTATTTTACAGCCTCATGGTGGTGCTGGAATTATGGTGACTCATTTGGTATGCGACCCATGATTGATTTTTATCCCTTGATTGCTTTGCTGATTGCGGCACTTTTTTCTTCAGTAAAGAAAAATGCTTTTAAAACTTTATTAAGTGCTGTTATGATTTTGCTGGTGAGCGTAAGTTGCATTCAAACCTATCAGTACTATAAAAAGATCCTGCAGCACTACAGCATGGATGCAGAAAAGTATAAGTTCATCTTTTTGAAAACAAGCGATGATGACATAAATATTTTAGGAGGCAATATTGATTTAATGCCCTACACTACGAGCGAACCTGCACTCATAGCAGAACTCTCTAATAATTTTGTTGGGGTATTGCCAATATGGAATCCATATGAGTTAACTATTGATCCTATAGATTCTTTGAACACTTGCTGCCTGCTTGATTCATCTTTTAATTCACTTGAATGCAGATTGCCGGCCTCGGCACCGGTTAGGCTAACTCAAATGCTTTATATTGAAGTTTCTCTGAGGAGAATGGAATTATCAAAGCATTCTTCTTCAGCTTCGCAATTTGTAGCCAAATTGAAAAATGTGAATGAAACAGTTTTTAATTATCAGTTTGCGTTGAATGATTTCCCTGATGAAGATGTGCTGAAATGGCGAACCTTTCATTATGCCTTCAGGATTCGGAAACAAGTTAGGCCGTTTAATATAGTTTCATTTCAAATTTTTAATCCCGCCTTACAAAAATTTTTGATTGATGATGTGAAGATAAAAATCAGCAGTGTAGAGTAGTGTCTGACACATGCGTGAGGTAATGCGAGCGCCGTGTCTGACACGGAATCGAATAGTACTTGCCATTGAAAAAGATTGCGATGTCTTAGATAAATGCTGTTACTTCTTCTAAAGAATCAACTTTAATTTTTCTTCAGCTATTTCATGATAAGAATCTTCATAAAAGTGCGACATCTCAATATTCAAAAGTTCAATCGCAAGTTTTAAATTGCATATACTATCACTTCTATTCTCAAAGTAGTCATGGAATGAAGAGAACTTCCAGTCTTCCATTCTTTGAACCAATCCTGCTTTAAAAGGATTTTGATGGGTATAGTGGAATGCGACCAGAGCGTAATTATTGTCTTTCACACTTATGCATTTTCTTTTGGTTTTTTGTTGGAAAAGATTTCCTGCTCGTCTGCTTCTTTCATTGATATATTTAGAATGCCCGCTCAAGAGGATTCGTATTCCATCAGTTAGATGTTGCATTGGAATACTGGAGTTTGGGGTTGCAAGAATACTGTTGTGATTTGCATGAACAATAAAATGAAAATGATTTGGCATTAGACAGTATGCCAGCAAATCGCATCTATTAACAAATGACCTTTTCATTCGCTCGATGAAGAGCAAGTAATCTCGATCACTAAAAAAGATTTGCTGGTTGTAATTACCGCGATTGTAGATATGATAAAGTTGCCTTGCTTCGAATTGCATGAAATAAAGGTTAAAATAAATTTTGATCTTAATTATTAAATATGAGGTATGATATTACAAACCGAAATTAATAGCCCTGTGTCAGACACGGCTCAACTCGAGCCATTCGCATGTGTCAGACACACTTTCAATCCCGTGTCAGATACGGCTCAACTCGAGCCATTCGCATGTGTCAGACACACTTTCAACCCCGTGTCAGACACGGCTCAACTCGAGCCATTTGCAAGTGTCAGACACACTTTCAACCCTGTGTCAGACACGGCTCAACTCGAGCCATTCGCAAGTGTCAGACACTCTCATCCCTGTGTCAGACACTCTCAATCCAATCGCCATTTTCTCTGATCAGCCCAATCAATTCATCCACTGCAATTTCTGAATTGATGCCGCGCTTCATTATTTCTTTTCCCTTGTACAAGGTAATTTTTCCAACTCCACTACCTACATAACCATAATCTGCATCGGCCATCTCGCCAGGGCCATTTACAATGCAACCCATAATTGCAATCTTTAATCCTTTGAGGTGATTGGTGCGGGAGCGAATCATGGAGGTTGTTTCCATTAAATCAAAAAGTGTTCTGCCGCAACTGGGGCAACTGATGTATTCTGTTTTTGAAATTCTTTGCCTTGTGCCTTGCAGAATTCCAAAACAGATTCGATTCACCAATTGCGGAAGATGTTGTTCTGCTTTTAGCCACACTCCATCACCAAAACCATCGAGAAACAATGAACCAATATCAGTAGATGAATAGAGTGTAAGTTCTTCAACTGTAAGATCGGTAAAGTGCCGCTTGATAATTACAGGGTTTAAAATTTCTTCTTCGAGCAACCTGAAAAAAAATCTTCTCTGCTCCATCATCCCATTAAAATGTTCGGTGGTAAGAATGATTACAGCATTAGAATTTTTATACAGCGCATCAATTAACTGATCGCTGATTTCTTTTAAAGAAAGCTGAATGAAGTGGAGTGTTGAAGTATTTATTTCTTTTTTTAAATATTCTGTAACTGAATAAAGCGGGTAGCATTTTTCATTTCCAAAATTATTTTTGAGTGATGAAAAATTTTGAATGATGCTGAGTGTTCCGGGTAATTCAAAATTCAATTCATGATCGCCAATAAAAATATAATCAGCTGCCATATCGCTGATGTTCCATTTATCGGTTGTTGAATTGTATAAATAGCCGGCCGAAATAAAAGTTGTAGGTGTAATTTCTCTTTCAGTTGAAAAATCCATAACAACAATCGGAACTTGATGACCACCAATATTTTTTACAGCATTTGTTTTTCGCTTCGAATATTCAAATGGATTTATTGGGGAAAAAGTAACCGGTGGAATTGAAGGCACTTTTATTTTATTGTTATACCTGTTAGCCAAAACTTTTGCAACAGGAATTTCAAATTCAGATTCTTCGGTGAGCGAAACACGAATGGTATCGCCAATTCCATCTTCCAATAAACTTCCAATGCCGATAGCTGATTTTATTCTTCCGTCTTCACCATCACCTGCTTCTGTTACGCCCAAATGAATCGGAAAATTTCTATCAGTCTCCATCATTTTGCTCACGAGCAACCGATAGGCCTGCACCATCACTTGCGTGTTGCTTGCTTTCATTGAAAGGATGATGTTGAAATAATTTTCATCTTCAGCAATGCGTAAAAATTCAAAAGCACTTTCAACCATTCCAAATGGCGTATCGCCATAGCGACTCATAATTCGATCACTTAATGAACCATGATTGGTACCAATGCGCATTGCGGTTCCGTATTCTTTGCACACACGAATAAGAGGAACAAATTTTTCTCTTATTCTTTCTACCTCTTCAAAATATTCGGCATCGGTGTATTCAAGCAACTGAAATTTTTTCTTGTCAATATAATTCCCCGGATTTATGCGCACCTTCTCAACAATTCTTGCAGCTACTTCAGCGGCATTGGGTGTAAAATGAATATCGGCGATCAGCGGTGTATTGTATCCGCGCTTGCGCAATTCTTTTTTTATTGCTTCCAGATTTTTCGCTTCGTTTATACTCGGCGCAGTAATGCGAATCAATTCACTTCCTGCTTCAATGCATCTGATACTTTGCTCAACAGTAGCCAAGGTATTCATGGTATCAGTAGTGGTCATTGTTTGAATGCGTATTGGATTGCTTCCGCCTATTCCAACATCACCCACTTTTACTTCGCGGGTTTTTAAGCGGGAATACTCAGTAAGCGAATTGCAGTATTTGTTATTCATTGCTGCAAATTTAAGGTGCTAAGCATGAGAAGAAATGTTTTGGAAATTTTTTGTTTCTATTTTGCGAGCCATACTAATAATTAGTGACAATGAAACATATTAACTGGGTTCTTATTTCTGTTCTTATCGTAGGTATAGCACTTCGATTCTTTGGATTTCCTGAAATTCCATTTACTTATGATGAACTGAGTACTTGGGTAAGAACTGACTACAGCCGTTTTTCAGACCTCATAAATAAAGGCGTTCGCACCGATGGGCATCCTGCTCTTATACAGGTTTTCCTCAATTACTGGAGGTTGATTTTTGGTGATAGTGAAGCGGCTTTTAAATTACCATTTTTGATTATGGGTGTGGCAAGCATTTACATGGTTTACCTGATTGGGAAAAAGTGGTTTTCTGAAACTACCGGAATTCTTTCCGCAGCTTTTGTTGCTGTTCTTCAATATACAGTTATGTACAGTGCGATTGCAAGGCCGTATATGAGCGGAATGTTTTTTTCACTCATGATGGTTTGGTACTGGACAAATTATTTTTTCGGGGAGCGAAAAAGACTTCATTTGATCCTTTATATTTTCTTCTCTGTTTTGTGTTTTTACAATCATTATTTCAGTTTAATGTTTGCAGGCATCGTGGGCTTAAGCGGTTTTGTGTTTGTGAAAAGAAAAAATGTTTTGGAATATGCAATCGCCCTGATTTTAATTGCTGCACTTTTTCTACCTCACATTGGAATTTCTCAAGATCAGTTTAGTATGGGAGGTGTTGGCAGTTGGCTGGCAAAACCCGATGAAAGTTTTTTTGCTACTTATCTTAGCTACATCTTTAATTTTTCAATCCTATTGCAAATAACAGTTGTGTTATTGGTTGCGCTCAGTTTTGCAATGCGCGATAAGGAATGGAAACCCAAAAATAAATTCAGAGTTCTTGCATTGCTTTGGTTTGTGTTACCCATTGTTATAGGATACTGGTATTCGGTAAACAGAAATCCGGTGCTTCAATATTCGGTTCTCATTTTTTCATTTCCTTTTCTCTTGCTTTTCCTTTTTTCATTTTATGCTAACCTTAAAATTTTATATCAGGCTGGTTTGGTAATAGTTGTTTTAGCTATGGGCACCTATTCTTTAATTGTTGACCGAATGCATTTTAAAATTTTTTATAATCAACCTATTGAAAGGTTGGTAAAGAATGCAATTGATTTTGAAAAAGAACATCATGGTAAAAAGACACTCGTAATACTTAAAGAGCCAAGCAGGTACATGGCTTATTACTTGAAGAAATGGAACTCAAATATTGATATTAAATCATGGAACGATTTAAAGATTGAATCATATTTTCAATTTGAAAAATATGTTGCATCACAAAATGCTGACTACATGCTTTGCGGAGAAATACCCTATGATCAACTGGTAATAGCAAGAAATCACTATCCATACATTATGAAAAGTGAGAAGGGGCTCAACTATAGTTTTTTTGCATTGTCAAAAGATTCAGCCGAGCAAAAAATTATTGACTTTGATTTTAATGCTCATACCAGTTTTGATCAACCCGGTTCATTCTGGGATTACAATCCGGTGTATGTAAAATTTGATTCAGCAACGGGTAAAAATTATTATCAAATGGATAGCACTCAGGAGTATGGTCCAAACTTTAAGGCTGAGTTATTTGATTTTATGAAAGACAGAAATAATATAATGATGGTAAGCATTCATGTTTCAAATGTTAAACCCGATCCCGGAATAGTAATGGTAATAAATTTTGGAGAAGACAGTCAGCCGGTTTATTACCAAGATAGATCATTCAATTATTTTTTCGACACCACGGTTACTCAAGGCAACTTAGTCTATGCATTCACGGTTCGTGATTTTCCTTTCACACATAATAATACGCCTGTTAAAATTTTTATTTGGAACCGAAGCAGGCAGAATTTTAGAATTGATGAAATGAAACTCACAATGATCATAGGCAACCCTTATATCTACGGCTCAATCGAGCCGGTGCCTTACTCTAAGTTCTGATTATTTGAAAGTGAATTAAGTAACTCCCCCGACAAGTTGATTAGCGAAGCAGTGTTACATTTCCTTCCATAAAATATTCAACTCCCGGCTTATCCATATTTTGGTAAGTGAGATGCCAAACATAAGTATTCATGTCGCTCTTGCGGCCATTAAATGTACCATCCCAACCATCTTCAATATTGGTTGACTGAAAAATCAGTTGCCCCCATCGATTAAATATTTTCATGGTGAATTCGCCTGCATTACAATCATAGATTGGTTTAAACACATCGTTCAATCCATCATAGTTGGGTGTAAATACATTGGGCATGTTTACACAACTAATGCAGTTATGAAAATCAATTTTTATCGAATCGCTATAATAACCGCATTGATTTGATACATCAACATGATAGCTGCCGGGTTTCATGAATACTCCATAGGTAGAATCGGTGCTTCCATCATTCCAGATGTAGGTAGCATCGGGATAAAAGGCAATGAGAATAACCGAATCCCCATAGCAATACAATGAATCATTTCCTAATTCAATTATTGGTGTCGCCTGGTATTCTATATGAATTGAATCCAGAGTTGCACAACCATATTCATCAATTACATTCACTGAATAAGTTCCTTCCTCAGATACTGTATAAGTATTTTGATTAGAACCATTTTGCCATTCCTTAAACAAAGTATCACTCTTTGCATCAAGAATTAAAGTAGCATCATTACACAACAAAGTATCATTTCCTAAATCAACAATGGGATAGGGTTGCTCAAAAACAGCAATGGTATCAAAAC
>JAJAYG010000388.1 GCA_026786335.1 Chitinophagales bacterium
ATTGCTGAAGAGCGCATTAGAAGTATTGCCATGCTGAATTCACGGAAATAATTTTTTATTACTAACGCCGATATTTGAATTGCATCTGATGTTTACCATTTGATGCGTTTACAAAATTTTTATATGCTGTCAAGAAGGAACATCAGAGTTAAAGTAATGCAATCGGTTTATGCGCATGAACAGGATCGTGAGAAAACGCTTGATCGCTTGGAGAAGACAATGTTAGAGAACATCAACGGTTCTTATCGCGCATTGCTCTACAATCTTTACCTGCTTTGCAAGACAGCAGAATATGTAAATACTGATGTTCAACTGCGCGCTGAAAAACATTTGCAAAGTGAGGAAGACAAAATTCTTTCTGTCTCAATTTTTCACAACCCTGTGATTCAACATTTAGTTGTTAAGGAGGATTTGTATAAAGAAATACAGCGGGAGAAATTAGAATTGAAAGTTGATACTGATTTTTTTCGCCAGTGGTTTCAGCAGTTGACAAAAACTGATGAATACATCGCTTACTCACGAAAAGAAAATCCCTTATTAACTGATGATCGTGAAATTCTGATTTTCCTTTACCGCCAAATTCTTTGCACCAGCGAATTATTTCAGCAACAGACTGAAGACCTCTTTCATACCTGGAGTGATGACAAAGAAATTATTTTTCATGCCGTAAATAATTTCGTTCAAACCGTACCGCCCAATCACGATCCTTTTTTAATTAAGCAAACAAAAGATCAGAAAGAGTTGAAACAGTTTGCTTCTTCATTACTCCGAAAAACAATTACGCATGAGCAGGAGATTGAAGAAATGATTGTCCCGTTTCTGCAGAACTGGGATAAGGAAAGATTGGCCATGCTCGATTTGATGCTGCTGAAAATGGCACTGATTGAATTGCTTTACTTCCCCGAAATACCGGTGAAGGTCACCATCAATGAATACATTGATCTGGCAAAAATTTATTCAACTCCCAAGAGTGGTGATTTTGTAAACGGCATTTTAGATGCTGTGCGCAAACAATTTACTGAGGAAGGTAAGATTAGTAAAACTGGAAGGGGAACGGCGGAGAAATAGGTTAATTAAGAATTAGGAATTGGGAATTAGGAATTAAAAATTGGAAAATGGTGAAAGAAATCATTGACGAATTTCTTTCACCATAATTCATCTATTATTTTTTAGATAACTCAGTAAAGTATTGGAAGAAATATGGAATGGTTTCAATTCCCTTGTAGTAATTGAACAAACCAAAATGTTCGTTAGGGGAATGAAGTGCATCGGTATCTAATCCAAATCCCATGAGCGCAGTTTTTAATCCTAAAATTTTTTCGAATGCTGCAACCACAGGAATGCTTCCGCCTTCCATTGATGGAATTGGTTTTTTGCCAAAAGTTTTTTCCATTGCCATGGATGCAGCTTCATACGCAGTAGAATTCATTGGAGTAATCACACCTTCACCACCACTCAACACACTCACTTTTACTTTCACCGATTTAGGCGCAATCTTTTCAAAATGTTTTTGAAACAGCACACTCATTTTAGCTGAACTCTGATTGGCAACCAACCGCAAAGAAATTTTTGCATTTGCTTTTGAGGGAAGAACTGTTTTTGCACCTGCACCAATGTAACCTCCCCACATTCCGTTGCACTCCAAGGTTGGACGAATGGTTGCGCGCTCCAATGAAGAATATCCTGCCTCACCTTCCACATCTTCAATTCCCAACTCTTTTTTATAAGCATCCAAATTAAAAGGGCGCTTCGCCATTTCATCGCGCTGCTCTTTTGAGTATTCAACCACATCATCGTAAAAGCCGGGAATGGTGATGTGATTGTTTTCATCTTTCATTGATGAAATCATTCTTGCCAAAACCTGAATTGGATTTGCAACTGCGCCGCCATAAGTTCCGGAGTGAAGATCGCGATTCGCTGCAACCACTTCCACTTCCATATAACTCAAGCCACGCAAACCAATTGTAACCGAAGGACAATCATTCGCAATCATCGAAGTATCGGAAACCAACACCACATCTGCTTTTAGTTTGTCTTTGTGCTTGCGAAGGAAATCATCCAAATGTTTACTGCCTATTTCTTCCTCACCTTCAATAATAAATTTTACGTTGCAAGGCAATGCATCATTCTTCATCATGTATTCAAATGCTTTAACATGCATGTACACCTGCCCTTTATCATCACACGAGCCGCGCGCATAAATATTTTCATTACGTACCACGGGTTCAAATGGTGGTGTCTCCCACAACTCATACGGATCGGCGGGCTGCACATCGTAGTGACCATACATGAGTATGGTTGGTTTTGAAGGATCAACAATTTTTTCGGCATACACCACAGGAAAACCATCGGTGGGTATCAGTTCGCAATTTTCGGCGCCCGCTTCCTCAAATTTTTTCTTTACATATTCCGCTGCCTCAAAAACATCTTCATTAAATTTGGGATCGGCGCTAACAGAGGGTATGAGCAACCATCCAAATAATTCATCGAGAAAACGTTGCTTGTTTTGATTTACATAAGTGAGTGAATCCATTGAGTTTGATTTTTTTAGAGAAGGCAAATATAGGAGATGAAAAATAAGTTTTGTCCGCCTTCGTAATAACTTCGGCGGATAAAAGTTATGAGTTTTGAGTCATGAGTTTAGTTCTGAGCACTCGGGATGTATTTCAAGTTCAATAAATTAACTCTTACTAAAAGAATTCTTAAATTTGATTTGCCTCACTGGAATATTTTCATAATCACTTATAACAATCAACTAATGCAACTGCATTGAAAAATATTTTTTTGTATTGAAGAATAAGAATTGAATTGAATTGAAATAAAAAACAAAAATCAAAATGCAGTTGCAATGCACCATTTTAAAACTTTAATTTTTATCCCACCAAAACTTTTTTAGGTTTGGTAAAGTATTTAGTGCATGTGCAGCGTATCGATAAACC
>JAJAYG010000389.1 GCA_026786335.1 Chitinophagales bacterium
ACACCCGCCGCCCGCTTATTTTGTCTAAAACCCCCTTTATTTTTGTGGGGGTCACACCCCCCCCGGTTTTCCCCCACCCAAAAAACCCACCCCTCTCTTTTTTAAAGCGAGGGGATGATTTCGAACGCAGTGAGAAAACAGGGGAGAGTAACTAAAGTGAAAAGTGTCTTTCAAAATATTGAGTTTCGTGTTCTCAATCAGTACACTTCGAAATTCAAAATTCCTTGTTCAATATTCGATATTCATTTTTAAAGAGATAACTGCGGGACTGTCAATTTCTTCACCATCACTGTATCCATATCAACTCTGTTCACCATTTGAAAAGGCAGTTTGAATTCTGTTTCAGTAAACCCGAAGTGTTTGTAAAATTCAATCGCTCTTTTATTTTCTTCCCACACCTGCAACCAGATTGCTTCGTAATTTTTTCTCCTAGCAAAATTGATCGCTTGTTCAATCATCAGTTTGCCGCACTTCTTTCCCCAATATTCTTTGCGCGCATAAATTCTGCTTAGCTCTATGCAATTTAAATTTTGCAACTGCTCAGGCTTTCTGCTTTTGTCAAGCATAAAATATCCTGCATCTTTTTCAAGATCATACACGATATAAAATTCCATGTCGGGGTTTTGTAATTCGGCTGTGCAGTTTTCAATATTATATTTTGTTTGAAGAAAAATTTCCATCTCTGCAACATCAGTCATCTCCCTATAAGCTTCGTGAAAAGTTTCTGTTGCAAGTTTCGATAGCAGCGGTGCATCAGTAACATCAGCTCTTAAAATAAAATAACCGGTATCCATTGGCGCAAATAAAGAAAAGAAAATTTTCTTCGACCTTCGCAAAATTATTTTTAAGAGAAAGAGGCAAGTCATGCGCCAGCCACCCCTCTCCTTAAAATAATGCTTCTGCAAATTTCCTTCTCCTTTTGGAGAAGGTGCTGAAGGCGGATGAGGAAGAGCGGGGCCGGGGGTGAGGAAGTAAATAGATATGAAGAAGAAAATTTTAGCAATAGAAAATAAATGATCAAGCAAAAAATAAAACTAATCGAATGTCCTCGCGATGCCATGCAAGGCATCAAGGGATTTATTCCAACAGAAAATAAGATTGCCTACATCAATTCAATTTTAGAAGTTGGATTTGATACCATTGATGCGGGAAGTTTTGTTTCGGCGAAAGCAATTCCGCAATTGGCGGATACTGCATTGGTGTTATCGAAATTAAAATGGTCACCTGAGAAATCAAAGTTGCTCACCATTGTTGCAAACAAACGCGGCGCATTGGAAGCCGCGATGTTTGAACAGATCAGTTATCTCGGTTTTCCTTTTTCTGTTTCCGAAACTTTTCAGCAGCGCAACACCAATGCTTCGATGGAAGAAGCAGTGATGCGGGTTGAAGAAATTCAAATCACTTGCTCCAAATACAATAAGGAGTTGGTGTTGTACATCTCTATGGGATTTGGAAATCCTTATGGCGATCAATGGAGTTCTGAGTTGGTGATGAAGTGGATTGAGAAAATGATTGCGATGGATGTAAAAATTATTTCATTGGCAGATACCATTGGTGTTGCCGATATAAAAATTATTTCAATGCTGTTTAAAGATTTGATTCCTGCATTTCCGCAAGTAGAATTTGGCGCACACTTTCACACAACACCAAATGCGTGGAAAGAAAAAATCGAAGCTGCATATAATAATGGCTGCCGAAGATTTGATGGCGCCATCAAAGGTTTCGGCGGCTGCCCCATGGCAGCAGATGAACTCACAGGTAATATGCCAACAGAAAATATGATTTCTTTTTTTGAAGAAAAAGAAATTGAACTTGAAATTAATAAGCAAGCATTTTTAAATGCAATGAAGGAAGCGGATAAAATTTTTTTGTGAAATGAAGCGAGGACTCCTCTCTCCGCGCTTGTCCCGCTATTTAGCGGGAGAGAGGGGCCGGGGGTGAGGAAGTAATTAGATTTTTGAAATTGATAATGGTAAACCTGATTTCGTTTTTTGAAGAAAAGAAAATTGAATGGCATATTAATAAGCAAGCATTTTTAAATGCATTGAAGCAAGCGGATAAAATTTTTTTGTGAAATGAAGCGAGGACTTCCCTCTCCGCGCCTGTTCCGCTATTTAGCGGGAGAGAGGGGCCGGGTGTGAGGATTCATTTTATTTTTACGAATTGATATTTGAAATAGGATGAAATGTTTTATGAAATAATATGCTCAACAATCTTTCTGAAATTTAAAATGGACTTATGATTCGACTACATTCTTTAAAATTATTTTTTGCAATTGCAATGCTTGCAGGAATATTTCAAGCTACAAATTCAATAGCACAAAAACCCGATTTGTATTGCCCGGCCGAAGTTATTTACGATCGCGGCTTTAACAATCATACTGTATACTTTACAATTTTTAACAGCGGCGCAAACAGTTCAGCAACCACAATAGATTTTTATTTGAGCAATGATCTTATTTCAGATGCAACCGACCCATACATTGGGAATTTTAATCTCCCGGATATGAATGAAGGAGACTTTTTGGTCGACTCTTTTGAATTTAATATTTGCGATGCAGCATTTGAACTTGATTCATTGCAGCAAACCGGAACTTGCAATTTGTGGCTAAGCATTGATCCGCAGAACCTGATTGATGAATCTAAAGAAGACAACAACATTAAATTTGATTCTTTAGCCATGAGTTATGATTGTGCTTTGGGAATTGAAGAGCAAAAAATAAATCAAAGCATTAATGTTTATCCATCCCCTTCCAATGGAAATATTAAAATTTCAATTGCCGATCCTTCCTTTCAAATAATAAATCTTGAGTTATTGGATTTGGAAGGAAGAATAATTTCATCCATCAATTTGGAGAAAAGCAATCAGCAATTTAGAAATGAATTTGATTTTAATTTTTTGGAAAACGGAATTTATTTGCTTCACCTTTCAAGCGGCTCTCAAACTTTCAATTCAAAAGTTGTGATTCAAAAATAGTTCTGTATTGAATTTTAAGTGCATGAATTAATTATTACTAAACCAAGTTTCTTTCTCCAAAAATTGCACTGCCGATTCTCACCATGTTACTTCCTTCTTCTATGGCAATTTTATGATCGCCGCTCATTCCCATGCTCAAAAATTTTAGCTCATGAAATTCAGTAAAGAAATTTTTTAAGGAAGAAAATTCTTTTCTTATTTGGCTTTCATTTTCTGTGAGCGTTGCCATTCCCATCAAACCTTTAATGCAAATGTTTTTTAAATCGGCTGATTTTTCATTTCCCAAAAGCGCCGTTGCTTCTTCAAAGCTCAACCCGAATTTTGTTTCTTCCTGTGCAATATATATTTGCAAAAGCACATTAATTATTCTGTTATTTTTTTCAGCTTGTTTATTGATCTCTTCCAGCAACTTAAAACTATCAACCCCATGTATAAGCGAAACAAATGGTGCAATAAATTTTACCTTGTTGGTTTGTAGATGACCTACCAGATGCCACTCAATATCTTTCTTGTTTAAAAGCGGGCTTTCAAATTTAGAAACCAGTTCCTGTACCTTATTCTCTCCGAATATCTTTTGACCTTGTTCATATACACTTAGTATTTCAGCCACAGTTTTTGTTTTGCTGATTGCAACGAGCGTAACCATTCTGTCTTCACAATACTTTTTTATTTCGGTGTAATTACTCATCATTCATTTTGTTTATTAATAGCTTTGCCATTTCAATGAAAATGGTTCGCACAATAATTTATTTATCATTCGCTGCAATAATTTTTTCTTTCGGAATTATTTCCTGCAATAAAAAATCCGGTGCGCCGCCAAAAGATCTGATCGCCAAAGATAAGATGATCGACCTTCTGGTAGATGTTCATTTGGCTGAAGCTTCAACCGAAATAAGATCCATTACACCTCAGTTGATCGATTATATTACGGCAAAGCGGTATCAAATGGTATTTGATAAATACAAAATAACGCTAGTTCAGTTTGTAGACTCTTACAATTATTATCTGGAACATACCGATGTACTTGACGAAATTTATGTTGAGGTTGTAAACCGTCTTTCAGCAATTGATGGTAGAATAAGTTCGCGGCAGCGAAAGACTTTAAATTCCAGAGATTCAATTCTTACACCACCACCTTTACCCCGTTCAAACGCTGAGAGCAAAAAATGATTTTTGTTCTGTTTATTAAAAATTCCAATTCGTTATTTTCGCTGCGTATAAATTTATTAAATGATCAATAAAAAAGTTGCTGATGCCGATGCTGCAGTACAAGATATTAATGATGGCGCTACTATTATGTTTGGTGGCTTCGGGCTTAATGGCATCCCCGAAAATTCTATTGCTGCACTCGTAAGAAAGGGAACAAAAAGTATTGTTGCCATTTCAAACAATTGCGGCGTTGATGATTTTGGTTTGGGTTTAATGTTGAACCGAAAACAGATTCGTAAAATGATTTCATCTTATGTAGGTGAAAATGCCGAGTTCGAAAGACAAATGTTATCGGGCGAATTGGAAGTAGATTTAATTCCACAGGGAACGCTTGCAACAAGAATTCAAATGGCTGGCATGGGAATTCCTGCATTTTTTACTCCGGCAGGATTTGGAACCGAAGTGGCTATTGGAAAAGAAGTGCGCGAGTTCAAAGGCAAAATGTATTTAATGGAAAATGCATTGCATGCTCAATTTGCAATTGTAAAAGCATGGAAAGGTGATACGCTGGGAAATTTAATTTTTAGAAAAGCCACCCGAAATTTTTCTACATCAATGGCAAAAGCTGGCGACATCACGATTGCAGAAGTTGAAGAACTGGTTGAGCCGGGTACATTTGATCCCGATCAAATTGATGTTGCCGGAGTTTATGTGCATCGCATTTATCAGGGAGTAAATTATGAGAAGCGAATAGAAAGAAGAACAGTTGCATTGAAAAAGTAGAAATCAAATAGTTCAGTATTTAAACAGAAATTAAAATGGCGCTTGATAAATTCGGAATTGCAAAACGCATTGCACAGGAACTTAAAGATGGCATGTATGTGAATTTGGGAATTGGAATTCCAACGCTTGTTGCAAATTATATTCCCGCAGGAATTGAAATTATGCTGCAATCAGAAAACGGAATGTTAGGGATGGGGCCTTATCCAACTGAAGAAAAAATTGATGCTGATTTAATTAATGCAGGAAAGGAAACCGTAACCATTTTACCCGGTGGAAGTTTTTTTGATTCAGCAGAAAGTTTTGGAATGATAAGGGCCGGAAAAATTGACCTCACCGTTTTAGGTGCAATGGAAGTGAGTGATGAAGGTGACATTGCAAATTGGAAAATTCCCGGCAAGATGGTAAAGGGAATGGGTGGTGCAATGGATCTTGTTGCTTCTGCAAAAAATATTATTGTTGCAATGAT
>JAJAYG010000390.1 GCA_026786335.1 Chitinophagales bacterium
CAATTGGGATGGCCGCGATGATTATGGCGATCAAATAGGCAAAGGAGTTTACATTTACAAACTTAGCGTAAGAACCGATGCAGGTGATGATGCAGATACATTTCAAAAGTTGGTGATTCTAAAGTAAACAGATAAATTTGTAATCCATTTTCAACAATTAATTTTTATGTACCAAACCAATTATTCAATGATTATTTCAAAGTGCCGATGGGTTTTAGTAACCACCCTTATGTTATCAGCTTCATCATTAAAAGCACAAACTTCAGCAGATTCACTCAGTGGAACTACCAATGTAATTAATACAGCAGTTCCGTTTTTAAGAATAGCACCCGATGCCCGCTCCGGTGCAATGGGTGATGCAGGTCTTGCGCTTTCAACTGATGGTAATGCAATATTTTGGAATACTGCAAAACTTGCATTTGCAAAAGATACTGCAGGAAAAGATGCAGGTAAAAAATTAGAACTGGCTGTTACCTATACACCATGGTTACGTGAATTGGTAAATGATATTTATTTGGCATCGCTGGGCGGATATTATAAACTTGATAAAGTTCAAGGCCTTGCTTTTGGTCTTCGCTACTTCTCCTTGGGTAGTATCACTTTTACCGATGCATCGGGTAATACGCTTGGCGATTTTAGCCCACGCGAATTTTGTGTTGATATGGGGTATGGAAGAAAACTTGGCCAACACACAAGCATAGGAATTAATCTTGGTTATGTTTATTCAAATCTTGCTCAGGGTTATTCAGTAAACAACGTACCCATTAAGGCAGGGCAGGCAATCAAGAGTGATCTCTCCTTTTTTTACAATCACCCTGCTAAATTTGGTAAAACAATTAAAGGCGAATACAACATAGGAACAACGATTGGCAATATTGGAAATAAAATTACTTACACCGAGTCGGCAGAGAACAAAGATTTTATCCCAACCAATTGGGGAATTGCAGGCGGCGTTACAATGAAGTTTGATCAATACAACAAACTCACCTTCGATCTTGATTTTAATAAACTCTTAGTTCCTACTCCCGATTCAAGCGGTGATTACAGAAGTCTTTCCCCTATACAAGGAATATTTACCTCCTTCACCGATGCCCCCGGCGGTTTTAGCGAAGAGATGCAGGAGATCACGATTTCTACCGGAGCAGAATATTGGTATAAAAATCTTTTTAGTGTACGAGGCGGATATTTTTATGAGAATCAATACAAAGGTGGCCGCCAGTTTTTAACTGCCGGGCTTGGAATTAAGTACAATGTTTTTGGTTTAGATTTTTCTTACCTCATTCCTACTTCAAGTCAAAAAAATCCTCTGGATAATACCTTGCGCTTTACGCTCTATTTCAATTTTAATGAGATTGGTAAATTGAAAGAAGCACCTGTAGAAAGTGATTAATTTTAATTCAACCAAATTTTTAAAAGTGCCGGCATAGTTCGGCACTTTTTATTTTTTATTTTTCACCATTCACTTTCATTTATAACTTTGAAAAATAAAATAAAAAACAATTGACACCCTTTCGCATAGGATTCGGATTTGATGTTCATCAATTAGTAAAGGGAAGAAAATGCATCCTTGGCGGAGTGGAGATTGAACACAGCAAAGGACCACTTGGGCATTCAGATGCCGATGTACTCATACACGCCATCTGCGATGCCTTGCTTGGCGCTGCAGGCATGCGCGATATTGGATTTCATTTCCCAAATAATGATAAACGGTTTAAAAATATCGACAGCACGGTTTTGTTAAAACATGTTTGTGATTTACTCAATGAAAAAAAATTTGCAACAGGTAATATTGATTGCACGCTTGTGCTTGAAGAACCAAAAGTGAATCCTCATATTCCTTCAATGAAGAAAAAACTTTCAGAAGTGATGGCAGTTGAAGAGAATAAGATTTCAATTAAAGCAACCACCAATGAGAAGATGGGTTTTATTGGAAAGAAAAAAGGAGTTGCCGCTTATGCTGTTGCACTCATTTACGCTGTGAGCTGATTATTAATAAACACTTCTTTAAATTCATTTCATCGGTTGAAGTAACTTCTTCGCCGAATAATTTACTCTGCTATTTCATTCCCCCAATTCTTCTCTTATTTTTGCGCCCCTTAAATCAAAATATGAAAAAACAATTCCTCAATGCACCTGCGATAATGTTCGCTGCTGCAATTTTATCCATCACTGCTTGCACAACAGGCGGTGATAAGAAAGCCGAAACCAAACCTTCAATTATTTTAAGCGACATCGACAGCACCATTAAACCAGGCGACGATTTCTTTGCTTACATTAATTCAAAATGGATTAACGCCAACCCAATTCCTGCAACAGAAAGCAGATGGGGTTCATTCAACATCCTTGATGATAACAGCAAAGCAACACTGCGCGCCATTCTTCAGGAAGATGCCAACTTAAACGCTGCTGCCGGCACCATCACTCAAAAGGTTGGTGACTTCTGGTTTACAGGAATGGATTCAACTACTATTAATTCGCAAGGCGCTACTCCGCTAAAACCATATTTAGATGAGATTGATGCAATCAAAACCGCCGATGATGTTATTAACGCAGTGGTAAAACAACACAAGAGCGGCGGCAATCCAATGTTTGGGATGTATGTAGATGCCGATCAAAAGAATAGTTCGATGAATATTCTCACACTCTATCAATCTGGTTTAGGCATGCCTGATCGCGATTATTATTTTAGACCCGATTCAAGTTCTGAAGATATAAGGAAAGCATACATTGCATACATCAGCAAACTTTTTACGTTGATAGGAAGTGATGCTGCAACTGCAGATAAAGCTGCTGCAACTGTAATGACTATTGAAACAGAAATGGCATCAGCTTCAATGACGCTGGTTGAGCAACGCGATCCTTATGCTACTTATAACAAGATGACGGTTACGGATTTCTCTTCAAAAAATCCAAACATTAAATGGAATATTTATTTGAGTGCAATGGGTTTTACACCGCAAACAGATGCGGTAATTGCACAACCTAAATTTTTTGAGAAGCTCAATGCAATGGTTACTTCTGTTAGCATTGATGATTGGAAAACTTATTTGAAAGCGCACTTGCTAAACAATGCATCTAATCTTTTGAGTGCCGATTTTGAGCAGGCGCAATTTGATTTTTACAGTAAAAAATTACAGGGCACACAGGAAATGGATCCTCGCTGGAAGCGCATGAGTGAGCTTGCAAATTATTCTTTGGGCGAAGCATTAGGGCAGGAATATGTGAAGCGCGCTTTTAAACCTGAAGCAAAAGAAAAAATGGTTGACCTGGTTGCAAACCTTAAAGTAGCATTTGCGCAACGCATTGATCAGCTTGACTGGATGAGCGCAGAAACTAAAGTTCTTGCCAAAGGCAAACTTGATAAAATAATGGTTAAGATCGGCTACCCTGATAAGTGGAAAGATTATTCTTCACTTAAAATTGATCGCTCTTCTTTTATTCAAAATGTTTTTAACTGCGTAGAATTTGAAACCAATCGCATGGTTGCAAAATGTGGTAAGCCAGTTGACAAAACTGAATGGGGAATGAGCCCGCAAACAGTAAATGCATATTACAATCCTACTAATAATGAAATTGTATTTCCTGCAGCTATTCTTCAACCACCATTCTTTAATGTAGATGCTGATAATGCTGTTAACTACGGTGGCATTGGTGCAGTAATTGGTCACGAAATAACTCACGGCTTTGATGATCAAGGGAGACAATATGATGCAGACGGAAACTTGAAAAACTGGTGGACCAGAGAAGACAGTTCAAACTTCGCAGCAAAAACAGCGGCGGTTTCAGCTTTCTATTCCAAGTATGTTCCAATTGATTCAATCAACATCAATGGTGATTTAACCAATGGCGAAAACATTGCCGATCAGGGTGGCGTTGCTATAGCATTAACGGCATTTCAAATTGAACAAAAGAAAAACCCGCAGCCCGAAAAAATTGACGGCCTCACTGCCGATGAAAGATTCTTTATCAACTATGCACAAATCTGGAGAGGTGCTTCGCGTGATGATGCATTGCGTCAATCATTGCGTACCAATCCGCATGCACCCGGTAAATACAGAGTGCTTGGTACTGTGAGCAACACGGCTGAATGGTATTCAGTGTTTGGTATTAAGGAAGGCGACAAGATGTATGTGGCTCCCGAAAATCAAACTCATATTTGGTAAACTGAAATAATATTTATTGGAAAGGATCGGTAGTGTTACTGATCCTTTTTTTATTTTAATGAAATCAATTATGCAGCAACTGCAACACTTAAAGAAAAACTTATAATATTGAATTAGGTCTTCTTCAGATCTTAATAAACCAAAAACTGCCACCGTGGCGCTCAACCGTTTTTAAGTTTGCATGATCCCATATTGGTGAAAGTATTTTTTTTAGTTCTTCATCTTCACTTATAAAAAAATTTGGAAGAAGGATACGAAATTTTTCAGGTGCACTCAGCAACATAGTAGCAAGTAAATATTGTTCGGAGTAAAAACGATCACACATAATTGCGGATAATCGTAAGGCAAATAAATATCGTGAATATGAATCAGTACTCCTTTTTTTATTCTTGGAATAATCTCAAGAAAACAAACTGTAACATTGGAATTCGGCAGTGAGCGATGTGAATTATCAATAAAAAGAATATCATTTTCATTTAGTTCATCTATAAAATTATAATCGCTTAAGTTTTCGATTGGCTTTCTTATTAAAGTGTCAGCTAAATTATCAATTGAAGCTCGTGGGTAAGGGTCAATAGAAATAATTTTGGTTTTGAGTTGGTGATCTTCTATTGCTTTTCTTGCAACCATAGTAGAATTGCCAGAGCCAATCTCTACATAAATTTTTGGTTTTCGTATTGCGATCAAACTGTATAATGCAACACTATCAAGCCCTGGCAGTTAACCATTATTCCAGACAAGCTCATTAATTTTAGTTTCCTCATCTGCTGTTTTTATTTGCTGAAATATAGGGTTGAACGAAAGAAAACTATTTAGTTGCTTTTTATATTCCTCACGATCTTTATTAATGATTTCTTGCAGAATTGGATGAGCAGGTTTACCATTTCCAAAACGTGGTTTAAATTCAGTTTTGTATTCTAAAAAAAGAGTTTGGTACTGCGAGGAAAGAAATTTGTAAAATGATTTAATGGCAGACATGAAAATTGATAATTAATGCAAATGTATAACTTGCAAGTTTTAAATTTTGTAATAAAAAAACTTATGATTAATCAGAATGATCCGCAGGTTGCCATCATTATGGGATCTGACAGTGATTTAAAAATTATGAAAGATGCCGCTGTAATTCTCGAAGAGTTTAAGGTGCCATACATGATTAGTGTAATCTCTGCGCATCGCACACCTGACAGAGCCATTAGTGTTGCTAAAACAGCAGCAGAAAAAGGAATTAAAGTTTTTATTGCAGGCGCTGGTGGTGCTGCACATTTAGCGGGTGTGGTTGCAGCGTTTACACACTTGCCTGTGATTGGAGTACCCATTCAAACTAAAATCATGGGCGGTGTAGATTCATTGTATTCTATGGTACAAATGCCACCTGGAATTCCGGTTGCAACCGTTGCAATTAACGGCGCACTCAATGCAGGCCTGCTTGCATTGCAAATTATTGCAACAGCTGATAACAGTTTGCTCACCGAAAAATTAATTGCCTACAAACTCAAGATGAAAAATACGGTAGAGGATAAAGCAAAGGAATTAGAAGAGATTGGGTATAAGGAATATTTGAAGGAGCATGAGGGGCGATTAAAGATTCTTCAAAAATATTCTGAGTATTGAGATGAATAGTTTTTGTATCTTCAATTAAATTCTTTGCATCGAAAGCCAAAATGAAAAATAACCCCAAATCACTTCTCAGAAACTTGAAAAAGTTTTAGAAATGGAAAGAAGTAAAATAATTTTTTAGCATCTTCGTACGCATCAAATCGCACTGCCCAGCCGTTTTCTTTTTTGGTATTTTTTAATCATGAGCAATAAAAATAAATGGCTTCTAATCACTATTGCGATTCAGATTCTGCTGGTTGCCATAATATTTCGCGGAGTATTAATTCACCCGAACGATTATTTTTTTGAAGCAGGAGAGGATGCTATCAAGAGCATAATGTGCATGGCATACTATGTAAAGTATGACCACGGCTTGCATTTCACCGGAGAAATATATCCCTACGGCGGTCATATTATTTATGCTGATAGCCAGTTTCCTATTTCTTATTTTTTACAACTAATGAAAGATCATGGTTTTGATTGGTCAGGCTATGTTCCCGGTATTATTAATTCAGCAATGATGTGGTCGTATGTTCCAAGTGCTATTTTTATTTTTCTTATTCTTTCATCATTCAACAAAAAATATTGGTTTAATTGTTTTGCTGCAATTGGAATAACGATGTTATCTCCACAGGTACTTCGGTTTGCCGGACACTTCAGCTTATCCTATATTTTCTTCATCCCCATGCAGTGGTATTTTATGATGAAGCTGATGC
>JAJAYG010000391.1 GCA_026786335.1 Chitinophagales bacterium
CTGGGATATTGTGCGCTATGCGCAACACCGCAATTTTTTTTATATAGGCAGAGGGAGCGGAGCGAACTCTATGGTGGCTTACCTGCTGCACATAACAGACGTTGACCCTGTTGATCTCGATCTGTATTTCGAACGCTTCATTAACGCTTACCGAACCAGCCCGCCCGATTTCGATATTGATTTTTCGTGGAACGATCGTGATGAAGTGATTGAATACATTTTTAAAAGAAACTTAACCGAGCGCACTTCATTGCTTGCAACATACAGTACGTTTCAATCCAACTCAGTAGTGCGTGAGTTGGGAAAAGTTTTTGGCTTACCCAAAGCAGAGATTGATGCGCTGCAGGATCCGCATCTTTTTCCTGTTGCAAAAGATCACATCACCAAACTCATTTACCAATATGCAAGATGCATTCATGATTTTCCCAACCACCTGAGCATTCATGCAGGAGGAATACTTATTTCAGAAAAACCAATGGCCTATTACACGGCCAGCAGCAATCCGCCAAAAGGATTTCCGCTCACGCAATTCAGTATGCTCGAAGCAGAAGATGTGGGCTTGTACAAATTTGATATCCTTAGCCAGCGCGGGTTAGGTAAAATGAAAGATGCTGTTAACATCATCAAAGAAAACAGGCCCGAAGCAATTTTCGACATTCATGATGTAAAACGATTCAAACAAGATGAAAAAGTGCGCGAACATTTGCAGCAGGCAAAACTGATGGGCTGCTTTTATGTAGAATCACCAGCCATGCGCATGCTGCTTACGAAATTAAAAGCATCCAATTATCTCGACCTTGTAGCAGCAAGTTCAATCATTCGCCCCGGCGTTGCACAAAGCGGAATGATGCAGGAATACATTCGCCGCTTTCACGATCACAGCAATTTAAAGTTTGTTCATCCCCTTATGGAAGAGTTGATGAAAGAAACATTTGGTGTAATGGTGTATCAGGAAGATGTGATCAAAGTAGCGCATCACTTTGCAGGGCTCACGCTTGCCGAATCAGATATGCTGCGCCGCGGAATGGGCGGCAAGTATCGTGGCCGTGAGGAATTTCAGAAAGTAGAAAAAAAGTTTTTCAGCAACTGCAAAGAGAAAGGTTACGAAGATGCAGTAACAAAAGAAGTGTGGCGGCAGATTGAAAGTTTTGCCGGTTACGCTTTTTCAAAAGGGCATTCGGCATCTTATGCAGTAGAAAGTTACCAGTGCATGTTTTTAAAAGTGCATTACCCGCTTGAATTTATGGTGGCAGTGATCAATAACGGCGGCGGTTTTTTTCGGGTAGAATATTATGTGCATGAAGCAATGATGTGCGGCGGAATTATTCATGCGCCCGATGTTAATAAGAGTGATGTGGAAACCACTATTGATGTAAAAAATATTTACCTCGGCTTTAACCTCATCGCCGAATCAGAAAAAAAACTTCAACAAGAAATTGCAGAGGAACGAAAACGCAACGGGGAATTTGCTTCTCTCGAAAATTTTATGAAGCGTGTTTCTGTTTCTGTTGATCAACTGCGCATTCTTATTCGCATCAATGCTTTTCGTTTTACCAAAAGAACAAAACAGCAACTGCTATGGGACATTCACAGCATTCTTGGTCATCAAAAAAAATCTGTTGCGCGCAGGGAATTATTTGAAGGTGAAAACAAAAAATATTTATTGCCAGAACTCTTTAACGATCCGTTTCAGGATGCAAAAGATGAAATTGAAATTTTAGGATTTCCATTGTGCTCACCATTTGAGTTAGCATCCCCACCCCCCCAAGGGGGGATTCCTCGCGCACAAAGCTGGCGCGAACTGGTGAGCAATGTGCGAGAGCACCCTCTCCCCTTTGGGGAGAGATGGAGAGGGGCTGTCGAGATCGTCGGCTATTACGTAACCTACAAACCCACACGAACCAAGAAAGGTGATTTTATGATGTTCGGTTGTTTCATTGACCGCGACGGTTTTTTTTTCGATACCAATCATTTTCCAGAGGCAGCAAAAAAATTCCCGTTCCGCGGCAAGGGTTGTTATTTGGTGAAAGGAAAAGTGGCAGAGGAGTTTGGATTTTATTCCATCAATGTAACTGAAATGCACAAGATCAATTATGTGATGTATGAAGAAGATGCTGAAACCCTTGCACGCTCGAAACCAGATCCGGAAATAATACCTCCGGTAATAAAAACTTCAAAACAATTTCAATATCAGATTGCAATTGTACCACCGCCGCATGTATGCAATGAAGTAATGGCACTCAAGAAAAAATTTCATGAACAGTTTAACCACTATCAGGCAATTACTCTTAAACCATTCATCACACTTTGCAATTTTACTTTGGTAGAATTGAATGAAGCCGACCTGATAAAAAAAATTGCAAGCATCTGCCACCAGCAATTCCCTTTTAAAATCAAGTTGAAGAACTTTAAGCACAATAGAAGAAATTCTATTTTCATTTCCATAGAAAAGCCCGACCACCTTATTGATCTTGTGACATTATTGAACAAAGAATTACAGCTTTCGTCCAAAGAATCATTCTTCAATTATTCGCCCCAGCTCACGATAGCAAGAGATTTGGAACCTGAAAAACTGAGCAAAGCAATTCCGCTCTTTCAGGCACTTGAATATGAAAATGCTTTTAAAACAAATAGCATCGTAATACTAAGGCGCGAAATAAAAACCGTGAAGTACGAACTGGTTAAAGAGTTTTTACTTGAAGGCAAGCTTAAACCCGGAGTAGTTAGATGAATATTAATTTTTCAGGCAACCCAAAATGAAAAAAGGCGCGCCATTGCTGACC
>JAJAYG010000392.1 GCA_026786335.1 Chitinophagales bacterium
ATTCTTGGTTTTGATGACTGGCTACCAACTCCAAGCGTAAACAGTACTGGTGAAAATACTTTTTGGAGTGGCTATCACGAGGGTTATGATTTCTACAATGCTGAAAATTTAATTCCTGCAACCGGGGTTGTAAAAATGTATTCGCAGAAAAGATACATACAGAGTATTCTTTGGGCACGTAAATTTGACGATGCAGACTCCAACAAAGTTTATCTCATGGGTATTTCGGCAGGTGGAATGGGGCCGTATTTAACAGCTAATCTGATTCCCGAAAAAGTTACTGCTGCCTATTGCGTAGCAGGCAACTTTAAGTTAGTTACCATTGCTAATGATGATACTCAACCTGAGCAAATGTGGGGCACTTTGGCAACCAATCTTAATTCGGATGTATTAAATCCCGAAACCGGCGTTGCCATTCCCGTATTCAGTCTGTTTGACATTCGGGAAATGTTAGCTATCAATAAAAATCAAAACATGCCTTTGATATTTTGTGTGTACGGAAAAAATGACCAAACAATTTTTTGGACTTCCTATACTGTTTCGCTTTCCGATTCATTAGAGCACAATCACATAGGAGGAAAATTTTTCTGGGATCAAAGAGAACATGACGGCTCGGGGCAAAATTTTAATGATGCTGAAACAATGCCTGATTGGTACTCTTATGCAAACAACATTTCTTATCCGGCATTTTCAAACTGCACCATCAATCAGGATTTGGGTGACGGAACGCCTGCGAATGGTGCTGCGTATGGTGCAATCAATGGTTATCTTGATTACACAAAAGATAATGTGACAGATGCAACATGCAACATCACCTACAAGATTAAAATTATTGATCTCTTGGTTGGCGGTGTTCCCAACCCGGTGCAATACAATACTTGCTTTGCAGATGTAACTGTTCGCAGAGCACAAAATTTTCATCCTTCAATTGGCGAAACAATTAAGTGGAATAACTTTGATTCTTCCAATGCAAAAATTCAAAACGGTTCCTTCGTATATAATGGTGGATTAATTACGATATCCGGAGTTCAGATTAACAAATCGGGGAACCGGTTAGATATTAAAATTTCAAATTGCGCAAAAGAAGGCGATGATGAAATTTCTGAAACTTCATTACCCGAAATTACATTTCAAAATGCGGGTTCAGCTTATTTAGTTTCAATAAAAAATTTACCCGATGAAGTGATTTCCCTCAGTGTTGTAAACATTATTGGCGAAACCGTACTTAACAAAATTATTTCAGGCAAATCAGGTGATTGCCAATTTCAACTCCCACAACTGAGCTCAGGCATTTATATTATTTCGCTTCGCGGAACCAATTTTTCATTGAGCAAAAAACTTTTTGCTTCGCACTGATTTTTATTTCATTCCTCCAGAATAAGCTCTTCATCTAAGAAATATTATCCAACACATTTTTGTTGATAATCCTTTTGAGGACACATTAACATTAATGTGTGTGTACATCCCAATCCAACCTTCATTCAGGCAAGCAAGTACAAGACCTCGCAATCATTTTTTGGTCGCGATTTAATCGTCGCGACTTTTTTATCGAAATGATTCAAACACCAAAAACAATTTTATATGAAAACGCAACTCAAAAAAACACCACCGCTATTATGGATGATTATAATAGCGCTCTTTCAAATGATTTGGTTCGAAGCTTCGGCTTACAACGTAACTCAATTAAAAGCAAGTTACAAGAACGGGCAAGTTTGCCTGGCTTGGAATTCTCCTGAGGTTACCAATTTGAAATATAATGTGTACCGAAGTAAAACTCAGTTTACATCTTCATCACAATTTACTCCCGAAAATTATATTGGAAGTGTTAGAGACAGTTCTTCAAAAAATATCCGGAGGTCAAGAATCAGTCAAACCCCAATCTATTACAAATGGGATGAAGGCGGTTATAATTTTGGTTCCGATGTTGGAATCTATGTAGTTACCTGTAATGAAGAAGCAACATTTTATTATGCGGTTACCATTACTGATTTAGAAACCGGAGCCGAAGATTTATATTTTAAGGTCAATAAAAATGTTACGTACGCCGGATGCGTGGAATATATTTTTAACCCCCAACCTGTATTGCAGGATACGGTAACCTGGAATAGTGGCGAGGTGGCTTACATGTATGTTCAATTTGGAAACAATCAAAATGGTTTAACCCAACCTGCATTTAATAATTGCGGATCATACGGCTATAACTTTTATCTGGTTAAAAGAGGAAATACAGATTCTCAAGTTCCCATTTATGTTTTTTATGAGGGACTTGAAGGTAACTCAGTTGTTGGAAACGGACTAGATGCGTTCGCTGATGTTACTGATTGTTACATAATGGGAATGGATGATTGGACACCATATCCTGATGGTTATGGCACTGATGCGGGAAAAGGCACATCATGGGTTGGCTATCATGAAAACTATGATATATATAGCAAAGACAACCCCATTCCAACTACAGGAATTGTAAAAGCTTTTACTCAAACGAGATTAATCCATTCAATTAATTGGGCCCGAAAATATCTGCCGAATGCAGATTCAAATAAAGTATATCTGGTAGGAGTATCTGCCGGTGGATACGGAGTATTGCTCACCGCGAATCTTATCCCCGATAAAATTGCAACGGTTTATTCCATTGTTTCACCGGCAAGATTAGAGAGCGGTGACGGAAGTCATGAACCAATGTGGGGATCAGAGGGATCCAATCTTTATAGTGATTTATTAAATCCAGCTACGCAATCTCAAATGAGAATTTTTGATGCCATGAATAACAAGTATCTGCTGGTTAATAATAGCAATCACTCCTTGCCACCGATTTATACTGTGCATGGCAGAAAGGATAACACAATTGGTTGGAAAGATAAACCCGGCTTTTTCGATACGGTTCAAATAAGTAAACAAGGTGGGGTAATGTTTTGGGATGGTCGCGAACATGATGGATCAAAAGCATTATTCCTTGATAGTGAAACCATGCCCGACTTTAATAAATATGCTTGCAACCTTTCATTCCCGGCATTCAGCAATTGCACCATCAATCAGGATCCCGGAACCGGAAAAAAGAAAGAAGGCGAATCTTATGGAGCAATCAATGGATTTATGGGTTGGGATAATGTAAGTGATCAGCTTTGTGATTACTCAGTTCATCTTTTTGTAAAAGATTTTTATGCAGGTGGAATTCTTGATGCAGATCAAAAAGACGAAGGTATAACCGATGTTACGCTCAGGAGAATTCAACAATTTAAACCCGATGTAAATGAAAATATTTCGTGGTCAAATACGGCAAGTGATGGTAGTGTTTTACAAAGTGGTTTATTTATTTATTCGGGCGCTACTATTACGCTCACAGGTTTAACAGTTGATAAGGAAGGAAATACACTGCAATTAAAATACGGAGACTGCGCACGTGAATTTGCGGCTGCATCTTCTAAAGACAACTACAGCATTCGTTATGTAAGGATAGCGAATGGCTGGGAAGTGCATCTCAATTCTTCTCAAAGTGAAGTAGCCAAGCTTTCCGTTTACAATGGTATCGGTCAAGTATTGCAAGAGCGCGATTTGCATTTGAATGCAGGTGAAAATATTTTTAAACTCAATCTTCAGCACAATGGAATTTATTTGGTTAAGGTGAAAGGAGTTAATAATTCGCAAGTCACCAAGCTTGCTTTTTAAAAGATAGTTTTAGTTGGTAAGTGGGTTTTTTTGGTTTAGTTAAGATAGGTGGTGTATTGGTGCACCACCTTTTCTTATTTTATTGAATCAACTCCAATTAGCAACTCCATATTTGAGATTTTCCTTTCTGCTTTCACAAACATATCTTCGCACTACTTCTACATGCAGAAAAAATTCATTCAGTTTATTCCAAACCTGTTTACACTTGGTAATCTTTTTTTAGGTTGCCTTGGCATTATTTTCTGTTTTAACGATAGAATTTTTCCGGTTCAATTAAATCAACTTGATCCAACTGGAAGAGATGTGGGAGTAATTTTTGGTTTCAACAATCAATTGTACCTCGCTTCATTCATGATCTTTGGCGCATCGGTACTTGACTACCTCGATGGCTTTGTTGCGCGGGCATTAAATGCACAATCTGCACTCGGTGTTCAACTCGATTCGCTTGCCGATGCAGTTACTTTCGGTGTGTTGCCTGCCTGCATTTACTTTCAGCTATTAAGCGGCGCTTATCATCTTGAACCAAATGCACTTTATGTTCAAACAATTTATTTACTGCCTGCTTTTCTTATTGCATTGTGTGCAGTCTATCGCCTTGCAAAATTTAATGTGGATGAAAGGCAGCACGAATCTTTTATTGGATTGGCAACACCTGCAATGGGATTGTTTGCAGCAACCCTTCCGCTCATCGTTTTTACAAATGCATTTGGGATGGCAATATTCATTTTAAACAAGTGGGTATTGTATGGATTGGTAATTTCATTCTCATGGCTCATGGTTGCAGAGATTCCTATGTTCTCTTTCAAAATAAAATCATTTAAGTGGAAAGGAAATGAAACACAGATTTCATTTCTCATCATTAGTTTACTGCTGATAATTTTTTTAAAATATGCAGGCATTGCCGCCAGCATTTTGCTTTACATTTTTATTTGCCTGATCAAATTTTTCATTTCGCCAAAAAAAGAAGTTTCAATTCCTAATTCCTAATTCCTAATTCCACATGACTTACACCGCCGAAATAAAAGTGATGCCTTTAAAAGAACTTCTTGACCCTCAAGGCAAAGCCACGCTCCATGGTTTAAAAAATTTAGGTCAAAATGAAATTGCCGATGTTAGAATCGGTAAACAAATTCATTTGAAGATTGAAGCCGATTCAAAAGAACAAGCCGAAGCGATTGTAAAAACTGCCTGCCAGAAATTACTCGCCAATCCTGTGATGGAGTATTTTGAATTTGTGGTTCATGAATAAATTTAAACCAGCTAAAAATTTCTTCCAATCAAATTTTCAAAAATTGAATGGTCAAAATGCATCAAAATATTTTTATAGCATTTTAAACGCTAAGTTTTTGATGCTTATCATTTTCAACTTTCAACTTTCAATTTTCAATTCAAAAGCACAAACTCAAACGCTTACGTACGCCCATTATGTAATTGACACCGTTACCTCAAAAGAAATGAATGGCAGAGGGTATGTTGACTCTGCTGATTTTAAAGCGGCAACTTTTATTCAGCACGAATTTCAAAATTCAAATTTGCAATCATTCACTGCAGATTATTTTCAGCCATTCAAATTTTCTGCAAATACATTTCCCGGTAAGATGGAAGTAAAGCTTAATGGAAAAAAATTAATACCAGGAAAAGATTATTTAGTTGACGCTGCATCTTCAGGTGCAAAGGGAAAATTTACGGTGAAGGAAATACCTCATTCCGCTTCCGATACTTCGATCAATACAGTTTCAAATATTGTTCAGTGGCTGATTGAGCAGGCAGGAAAAAAAATATTAGTTAGTGCCAGCGAAAATTCATTTACAAAAAAACAATGGAGCACGCTAACAACTGAGATTCGCAAGTACAATGGCTTTGGAATTAAGGGTTACATCACGCGCTCTTCATCAAAACTCACATGGGATGCTTCGCAGGAAGCATTGAGCAGTTGCTGGATTCAGGTGAAAGATTCCATTCAGAAAAAACCGTTTAAAAAAATAAAACTGAATATTGATGAGCAGTTAAAAGAAAATTATCTCTCAAGAAATGTAATTGGTTTTGTAAAAGGAATTGAGCATCCCGATTCATTCATCGTCTTCACCGCTCATTATGATCATCTCGGTCAAATGGGTGACGGAATATTTTTTCCCGGTGCAAATGATAATGCAAGCGGAGTTTCGATGGTGCTCAATCTTGCGAAATATTATTCAACACATCCTTCAAAATATTCTGTTGTCTTCATTTGTTTTACAGGTGAGGAATTAGGATTGCTTGGCTCAAACTATTTTACAGAACATCCGCTTTTCCCTATAGATAAAATTAAATTCTTGATCAATCTTGACATTGTTGGTACCGGTAATGATGGAATTAAAGTGGTGAACGCAACAGAGTTTCCAAAACAGTTTGATCAATTGGTGAAGCTGAATGATGAAGAACAATTAGTGAAAGTTGTTTCACCGCGCGGCGCTGCTGCGAACAGCGACCACTATCCGTTTTACGAAAAAGGAGTTCCATGTTTTTTTATTTATACTATGGGAGGCATATCAGCTTATCACGACATTTATGATCGTGCTGAAACACTACCGCTCTCCGACTATGAAGATTTGTTAAAGTTGCTGATTGATTTTGAAAAGAAGTTTTAATTTCTCTTAAGTAATGTTAGTAGAATTTAGAACTTGAAGAACATATTATCTCGCTACCACAAGCATTGAATTGATTACAGAATTTTCTAACGTACATTGAATTATGTAAACACCAGCTGTAATCATAGAAATATCAATCTGTTTTTTATCTGTTGCATCCAAAGTTATTTGCTTCTTTCCTAACAAGTCAATTAGCTGGATTTTATAACTTGTATTTGCAGATTTATTAATCTCAATTGTGACTTGTGAAGCTGCCGGATTTGGAAAAATGTTGATGGAGGGTGTTAATTGTGTTTCATTTACAAAAGATGGTTGATCAACACATTTTTCAGATGTACTTAATTCGACATTAAAAATATTCGAAGAGATATCGCTGGAAATATCATCACTATCAACTGTAAAAGTAACATCAAGAGATAAAATGTTTTGGTCAATTGGTACTATATAGTTTAGTGGTGCCATACACAATGGTGAATAACCAAATGAGTCAGTTTTTATGATCGCTATTTGAGTGCCGTTGTCTTCTTCAGTTTTAACAGCACACATTGGTCCATCACCAATTATTAAATAACCATTATCGGTTGTTTCCAAAACATCAATGGGCGCCATAATAACAATATTTGCAAAAATTAAATTTCCGGAAGAATCAAATTTTGCGATTGCACTGATCCAGCAAGACCCGTTAACCAAAACATAGTTGCTATCAGCAGTTGAGTGAAGTTTACCTGATCTCATATTAATATTAAATTCAGGCTCTCCAAGATCTTGATATTTCTTACACCAGTTAAGATTGCCTGAAGTATCTAATTGTAAAATTCCCACCTCGCCCTCAAGGATTGCGTAACAATACAATCCGCCTGATGTTTCAATAAAATCTTCAATTGAAAAAAATGTTGAGTCAGCAGTTTGAAACTTCTTTGACCATAAAATATTTCCCGAAGTGTCTGTTTTAAAAATAAATCCTGCAGGATCATAAGGCGGATAACTGGCCATAGTTCCTGAAATAATATATTCCCCTTTGGAAGCAAGGTGAAGCGTTCGTGCATAGTTATAATTATTTCCATTTTTATAATACTGAGTCCAAATCAAATTACCGTTGCTAAAAAGTTTAGATTAGGCAATTGTGGAAGTCGGCGAATTGCTATTGTCTTTTGTTCCTAATAGTAACAGTTCACCATTATCTAATTCAACGATGCTGGAAGTAGTTCCAGCATACAGCTCTTTAAACCATACCACATCTCCACTTGATGTTACTTTCAGGCAAATAGCATTCGCAACACTTCGTCCTCCAATAATAAAAGCTGAATCAGATGACATAATGATTTCATCGAACCGATAAGCGCCTGAATATTTTTTTGCCCAAATAATATTTCCCTCCAAATCAAGTTTGGCAATTAATCCTTGATAATCTATTTGCCCAACAAGAATCACCCCGTTTTCAATGCTTACCACCGCCTTAGCTTCGCACCCATTTATAATTTTTGAAAAAGTTGGCTGCTGCGCATTTGATGCGTGTGCAATCAAACAAAACAAAAATGGAATTATCGCTTGGTAATATTTATTCATCGGTTTTTATTTTGCAATTAACAATTAGTAAAGTTACCTAAATATAGATGTGCTTTATACTTTGATAACTCATGTTAGTTTTACAGGCATTAGCAGATTAATTATTTGCACATGCTCTCCATCGTTCCAACCCCCATCGGTAATCTCGAAGACATCACGCTTCGTGCAATCAGAATTCTGAAAGATGCTGATATGATTTTAGCTGAAGACACCCGCCATTCATCCGTTTTGCTGAAACATTATTTGATCGAAACAAAAATGATTGCCTACCACCAGCACAATGAACATGGCATCACAAAACAGTTAGTGAGCCGCATGAAATCGGGGGAACACTTCGCACTCATAAGCGATGCCGGCACTCCGGGAATTTCTGATGCCGCATTTTTTTTGGTGCGCGAGTGTTTGAAAGAAAATGTGGAAGTAAATTGTTTGCCCGGCGCAACGGCTTTGATTCCTGCATTGGTTTCTTCCGGTTTTCCTACCGATGAATTTTTGTTCGCGGGTTTTCTTCCGCAGAAAAAAGGAAGACAAACAAAGTTGAAGCAACTTGCAATGGAAGTAAGAACGATTGTACTTTATGAATCACCCAATCGTTTGGTAAAATTATTGGAAGAGCTGAATGAATTTTTTGGAAATGAAAGACAAGTAAGTGTATCACGTGAGCTCTCAAAAATGCATGAAGAAACAAAACGCGGAAGCGTAACTGAATTGATTCAATATTTTAAAATGAAAGAAGTGAGAGGGGAGATTGTGGTGGTAATTAAGGGTTTAGTTGAAAATTGAAAATTGAAAATTGAAAATTGAAATGAGAGAATTGAACCATGAGCCATGATTAATTTTGTAATAATGCTTTCTTTTTATTTCAATAAAGATAATTTGCACCATCAAAAACTTACAGCCACAATTTTCTAATTTCTAATTTCCATTTTCTAAAAATGAAGTCACGCCAAAAACTTTTACTCTCCTTCGCTTCAGGAATTTTATTGTCACTTGCATGGCCGCCGCTTCCTTTTTTTCCATTGCTATTTATTGGATTTGTTCCTATACTTTGGTTAGAAGATGTTTGCAGTGAGAAAAAGAATTCGGCGAGAAATTTTTTCGGTTATGCGTATCTCGCATTGCTCATCTGGAATTTACTCACAACCTGGTGGGTGGGTGCAACTTATTTCGGTACAAATGATATTTCAACCGCCTTCGCAGGAATATTTGCGAACACTGCAAACCCGTTGCTCATGTGCATTCCGCTCATTGGCTTTCACCGCATAAAAAAAAGATTGGGTGCAACAATGGGTTACATTTCATTTGTTGCATTCTGGATCGTGTTTGAATTCATTCACCTGCGCTGGGATCTCACCTGGCCGTGGCTCACACTCGGTAATGGACTTGCGATGTTTCCACAGGTAGTTCAGTGGTACAGCTTCACCGGAGTTGTTGGTGGCACAGCATGGATTCTTATTCTCAACGTTTTGATTTATCGGCTGCTTTATGTTTTTCTTACCGGGAAAATTTATTTGCATTACAAGAAAACAATTGCTGCAACTGCAATTGCGCTGCTTCTCCCGATCTTCATTTCCGTCACTCAATATTATACTTACACTGAAAAGGGAAATGAAAAAAATGTTGTAGTGGTGCAACCGAACATTGATCCTTACAATGATAAATTTGATCCTTCCGATCTCGATCAGCAATTGCAATCATTGCTGCAACTTTCAAAACAGAAAGTAGATGCAAACACAGATTATTTAGTATGGCCCGAAACAGCAATTCCGCAGGGGATTTTAATCAATGATTTGCAAGTTGATGAAACCATTCAGTTGCTAAGAAATTTCAGAAAACCATTTCCGAAACTAAAAATTGTTACCGGCATAAATGCTTACGAACAATACGCAACCGACTCTACACCCACAGCCAGAAAATCACGCGATGGAAAATTTTATTGGGATGCGTTTAACTCTGCTATTCAAATAGATTCATCGAATGCAATTCCTGTTTATCACAAATCGAAATTGGTACCAGGTGTTGAGAAGATGCCATACCCGGCACTCTTTAAATTTCTCGAACCACTTGCGATTAACATGGGAGGAATTACCGGAAGTTTGGGATCGCAAAAAGATCGCGGTGTGTTTTTTAGTAATGATAAAACAGGTATTGCTCCATTGATTTGCTATGAATCTATCTATGGCGAATACTCAAATGAATATGTGCAACGCGGAGCAAATTTGCTTTTTGTAATTACCAATGATGGCTGGTGGGGAAACACCGATGGCTACAAACAACACATTGAATATGCGCGCTTGCGTGCCATTGAAACGCGGCGCGATCTTGCGCAATCGGCTAACACCGGTACGTCGGCATTCATCAATCAGCGTGGAGATTTATATGATCAAACTCAATGGTGGAAGCCCGCAGTAATTTCTGCTACTCTGCATGCAAATACTGAAGAAACTTTTTATGTGCGATTCGGAGATTACATTTCGCGGGCTTCAATTTTAATTTCAATTGTGCTCGTGATTTTTTCTTTTTTTAAAAAATTTAAAGAGCGAACGGCAAATATTAAATGAAAGTTGATTCAGGTAAAATGAGCAGGTTTCTAGTTTTCTATTCTTGTCGTGCTGAGTTTATCGAAGCATTTCTAAACACTTCGATAAACTCAGAGTTACAACC
>JAJAYG010000393.1 GCA_026786335.1 Chitinophagales bacterium
ATCCTGTTTTGTTATACGGAATAGTAATTATGAATTCGGTTCCCTTACCTACCTCACTTATTACATCAATTTTTCCGTTGTGCTTATTAATTATTCCATAGCTGATTGAAAGCCCAAGCCCTGTACCTTTTCCAATTTCTTTGGTGGTAAAAAAAGGGTCGAAAAGTTTTTTCTTTACTTCATCGGTTATGCCGCTGCCGGTATCACGGATAGAAATATTTACAGAGTCGCCCGATTTATTTATTAAAGTGGTGATAAATATTTTGCCGTTATTTCCAATTGCATCAATTGCATTGGTAAAAAGATTCATAAAGACCTGATTCAATTGACCGGGGTAGCACTCAATAAACGGAAGTTCACCAAATGATTTTACAACTTCAATATTTTGATGCTTGAGTTTGTTTTGAAGAAGAATGAGTGTAGATGTTATACCCTCATTGATGTTTGCTTTCTTCATCTCCTCTTCATCAAGCCGCGAAAAATTTCGCAGGCCTTTTACAATTTCTGCCGTTCGGCGCGATCCTTCTTCGATTCCATTGATGAGTGATTTAATTTCTTCAATGGTAAGGGTAAGATCAATTTTATTGCGATACTTTAATACCTCTTCTAATTTAGCAGAATAGTTATTGTGATTAAGTGAAATATAAATTTCCAACAGCCGCATGATCTCATCGATATTTTTCTTTAGCGGACTTATATTACCCGAAACAAAATTGATTGGGTTGTTGATTTCATGCGCAAGCCCTGCGGTGAGCTGACCAAGTGATGCCATTTTTTCCGCTTGCACAAGCATTGCCTGTGTATCCTTTAATTCGGTAAAGGAATTATCAAGTTCATTATTTTTTTCTTCTAAATCTTTGTTAGCTTTTTTCTCACTGTGCTGCGCCACACGTATGATAAAGAACAAAAGATAAATGAACCCAATGGAAGTTGAAAGAAAAATGTAATTTCTTACGTTGCGGTCATCAAGTTCACTGAAAGAAAAACCTGCAAGCTCTAAAATATAAAAGAGCAGGACTGCCGCCGATGTAATAAAGCACCATAACAATCCTGCTTTACGATCCACCATCATCAGCGTAATCATAGGAATTAAAGCGAAAAGAGAAATGCCGGGTGAATTTATTCCGCCGGTGGAAAAACAAAAGATGCCTATTGCCATTATTAATACAACTGATACAAAGTTGCCGATGATGAATTTGTTAACTCCCATGCGAAATAAAAATAAGGCGCATGTGAGACCCGCGAGTTGGATGGTTGCAGTAACAATTCCTACTTGAAAATTGGCGAAATAAAAGATAACTAAACTAATAAGACCGTAAGCAATGCCAACAAAGTTGATCCATACAGAAACGCGGCTTCGGCGCAGGTGTAATGCGTGAGTTTGTAACTTGGCAGGAATAAAATAATCAACAACTTTATCAATCATTGTGGTGAAGATGTAAACGATTTAAATTCAAAACATTTTCTACGATGAAATTACCGATAAAGATATAATTCAGTATCAACTTACAGGAAGCAGAATTACAAATTCGGTTCCCTTACCCTGTTCGCTTTTGAGATCCAATGTACCATTGTGCTTTTCTATGATTCCATAGCTGATTGAAAGACCGAGCCCTGTTCCTTTACCTACTTCTTTGGTTGTAAAAAACGGATCAAAAATTTTCTGTTTCACTTCATCATTTATTCCACTGCCAGTGTCGCGAACCGAAATCTTTAGCTGATTTCCTTCAACTGCTGTAGTTATAAATATTTTCCCATCACTGCCGATTGCGTCAATTGCATTGGTTAACAGATTCATGAATACCTGATTTAGCTGGCCGGGATAGCAATTAATTAAAGGCAGATTTCCTTCACTCTTAATTACCTCAATATTTTGCTGCCTCAATTTATTCTGCAATAAAATAAGTGTTGAGTCAATGCCTTCATTGATGCTTGATTTTTTCATTTCTTCTTCATCTGTTCTTGAAAAATTCCGAAGCCCTTTTACAATTTGCGCAGTTCGCTTTGATCCTTCTTCAATTCCAATCATTAACTTATTCATTTCAGCCAATGTGTTTTCAAAGTCAATTGACTCCTTAAGTTGTTTGATTTGATTGAATTCATTTTCGAATTTCTTATCGGCAAGCAGTGTCTCCATTTTATTTGTAACACCAAGAATTTCTTCAATATCTTTTTTAAGTGGTTTAATATTTCCCGAAACAAAATTGATGGGGTTATTTAACTCATGCGCAATACCGGCTGTTAACTGGCCAAGTGAAGCTAACTTTTCTGATTGCACTAATTGCTTTTGAGTAATTCGAAGATCTTGCAAAACTTTTTCGAGACTTTCATTGGTTGTTTGCAATTGCATGTTAGTGCGATGCTTAAAGCGATAACGCTGATAAGCCATTACAACCAGAATAATTAATAACCCAACACCAATGATTAGTAAATAACGAACAGTTTTCTCTTTACTCAATTTCTGATTGGTGCTCTCAATAGCTGATTGCTGTATGGAGCGGTCAAGATCATATTGCAGGTTCGCCATCTTGCGTTCATTCTCAATGTTAAAAACCGAATCTCTTACTGTATAATATTCAGTTTGAAATCGTAATGCATTGGCAAAATCATTTTCACTCTCATAAACTGACATTAAAGCTTGTGATGTCTTTATAATTACTTGAAAATATTTTCCGGTTTTACTTTCGTTAAATGCTTCATGAAAATATTTTTTTGCCAAATCCTGATTACCTGTATTCATATAAACCATTCCTATTCCGTATTTATCCAATGCAACTCCTTCCCGATTATCCTGTTTGATAAAGTAGTTCAAACATTCTTCATAGTATTTTTTTGATTTTGAATACTGCCTTGTTCTCAAATAAAGATCTGCCAATCCGCCATGACATTCATTGAGTCCTTTTTGATCACCAATCTCCTTCATCAGTTTTTCAGCTGCAAGCAACTTTTGACTCGCATCTTCATAGTTTTGTAATTCAAGGAGACATAATCCACCCAGATAAAGAGACTTTGCTGATCCCGCTTTGTTTCCCAATCCATTATAAATTTTTTCAGCATCGTTGAAATAAGATAATGCTTTTAAAAAATCTTTTTGACTATAAGAAGCAACACCAAATTGAAGAAGGCAATCTGCAATTCCATTTTTATTGTTGATTGAATCGTAGATAACTTGAGCTTGGGTTATCCACGCCATGCCATTGGCATCCTTTGATTGAGCAATTGATGCCTTCCCCAAAAGATATTTTGTACGTGCCTCACCTTCGGGGAATTCAATTGTATTGATTGTGATTAATGACTCATTAAGGTAATTCAATGCATCATCAAACTTTCCTACAATAATTAGTGAGTCAGCAATTCTATTTGCCCGATTGATGAAAGCACTGTCTTTAACTAACGATTGACTAAATTCAGCAAAACCATTCCTATTCACCTGGCTTATAACATTTTCCCCATGAAATAGGAGTAATGCTGACATTAAAATAAAAAGACAGCGTTTATTTCTCATGAGCAAAATTTACCACGAAGTTAACTTCAATTCAAAATTACATTGCAACCCCGATTGTAAAAACAAGCCCTAATAAAAAAACTTGATTACATGCATAGGAAAAACTACAGAGGTTTTACTTTGCAATTAGGCGGGCAATAAGTTTGAGAAAGAAAAACAATTGGGGGATCAGAAATAGTATCAAGCAAAGTATTTTCTGATTTACCACCAACAATTACTATTTGAAGATGGCCATTATTACTTCTCCCAAAACTACAAACAATCCCATTTGCAGTAGTGTCATCAATAAATATTTTATCAAAGGCACGTTTGCTGAAGAACACACATTCGGTTGAGTCAACATCGCTACAGGTGGCCTGAAAATTATCGACGTAATGATTAAAAGTATCCATTGTCACTTGTTTGCCACCTCCCGGCTGTTCTTCTCTGCCGTTATAGCGGTGACTATCGTCACATGCAGCTGAAACATCATTTGAATTACTTATACCAAGTGACCGGTTTGTTGGCTTACTTGAATCCAACCAATTTACAATTCCAAAGCAATTAAGAATTGCAATCAAGCTGATGATTGCAAATAGAACGAAGAAGAAATTTTTTAACATAATTGGGTGTTTTAGGTTAAATGAAAATTAAGAATACCATAAATATAAAATTATGTTTTTGAAAAAGGGAAATTATTTGCAATTGAGAATGCACAATTACTTTCTAAGAAAGGGATTTTCCCTTACTTAAAACTAAACTTCACATACTTAATTATTTTCCCCAATGCAAGATGTTTCTTTTCATAAAAAGTTTTACTTCCAGAATCTCATATTGCAGGGCAGAAGCATAAAGATCATTAGTATGAAAAAGAATATTTGCATTTACTGCCTGCAAGGTTTCAATTGTAAATTCATAGAGCAAAAGATCGTCTGTTTTCAAATGTACAATTCCGCCTTGCTTTAAAATTTTTTTATAGCGCGGAAGAAACAAAGTTGAGGTCAATCTCTTTCTCGCTTTGCCACTTGCATGGTACGGATCGGGGAAGGTGATCCAGATTTCTTCCACTTCGCCTTCAGCAAAATATTCTTCGATGTGGTCGATGTAAGTTCTTAAAAAAATAACATTCGAAATTTTTTCTTCGAGTGCAGATTTTGCGCCCCGCCAAATGCGCGCACCTTTAATATCAATACCAATAAAATTTCCGGAAGGGAATTTTTTTGCCAGCGCCAGTGAATATTCTCCTTTGCCACAAGCAAGTTCAAGTGTAACTGGGTTTGAGTTTTTAAAAACTTCATTCCACTTTCCTTTCAAATCTTTTCTTAACTGAAAAACATTACTGAATGTTTTTAGCTCTTCAAGATGTTTGATCTTGTTCTTTGCCAATCGAAAAAAAAATTTGACTTGAATGATTAAATCAATAATGGTTTTACTTTAAACCATATTTGGCTTTATAAATTTCATACAACTGCTTTTGAGAATTATCGAGGTTGATTTCTCTACCCTGAATAAATGCATGTTCAATGTTGCTGGTCATCATATCTAATATATCACCGCTTGAAATTATGATGTTTGCATCTTTACCTGCTTCCAATGTTCCGGTTCGATCATCAATGCCAAGAATTTTTGCAGTGCTTGATGTAATAGATTTCAAAGCATCTTCCTTACTCACACCATAAACTGTTGTGGTGCCAGCCATAAAAGGAAGGTTGCGTGTTTGCCAGAAACCATAAATGCTCAGGCAATAAGTAATGCCTGCTTTGTTGAGCAAGTCAGCCGTGCGGTACGGCATTTTTACTTCATCATCATCATTGTTTGGTAATGAATGAACATTGCCCAGAATCACCGCCACATTATTTTGCTTGAGAATATCAGTGCACAGGTAGGCATCACTTCCTCCCATAATCACGAGTTTTACATTGTAATCTTTTGCAAACTGAACAGCATTGATGATCTCTCTTACATAATCACAATGCACTACTAATTTCTTGCTCCCATCAACTACACCTTTCATTGCTTCGAAATTGATATTGCGTGCTGTATGTGTTGCAAGCTGATTGTAAGATTGTGCCTGAGTAAAATATTGCCTGATCTCTGTAACCTGTTTTTCATAGTCGGCGTTATTGGTAACCATGGCACCATTGTCATCTTGTTTATAGGAAAAGAAAGAGGGCCAGTTCATGTGAATTGCATTGTCGCTTTTGTAAGCAGCATCTTCCCAGTTCCAAGCATCGAGTTGCATAATGGATGATGTGCCGGTGATAATGCCGCCGAGCGGAACTGATTCAGCAATTAAGATTCCATTGCTGCGCACGGTTGGAATTGCTTTAGAGTCGGTGTTATAAGCGATTAAACTTCGCACACCGGGATTGTAGGTGCCGACTTCATATTGATCATTAGTGGCGCGCGCCGCTTCTATTTCTACCAAACCTAATTGTGTGTTGGGTGCAATTAAGCCGGGATAAATTTGTTTGCCTTTGGCGTTTATTGAAATAAAATCGCCTGCAACATTTGGATCATTGGTGGTGAGCGATACAATCTTTCCATCCTGAATTAAAATGGTGCAGTTATCAATTACTTGTCCGTTTCCAACATGCACTGTGCCCCCACGAATAATAATTGGTTTGCTCTGCGCCGGTGCAGGAACAATTCTTTGAGCAAATAAATTACAGGTAACAAAAGTTAAGAGTAACTGAATAAATATTTTTTCCATTATTAAAATTTTTTCTGAATTATTAATTGGTTCTTTCAATTTAGTTTTTCTTTCCTACATCATGTCCATCAGTCATCGAATCGCAATCCCATTCACGGTTATAAATTACTGCCGGTTTGATTGCTGTTTCACCATTTTGTTTTGCCTGAAGCATTTTATTCATTAGTCGGGTTCTTTCTTTTTGAATGCCGTCTGCTTTGGCAATCTCATCTTTTTCATTGTAGAACATAATTCCATCAACCAACGTGATCTCACAGTTAGCATAAATCGAAAGCGGATTGTTGTTCCATAAAACAACATCGGCATCTTTTCCAACCTTAATACTTCCAACACGATCATCAACCCGCAGCATTTTTGCAGGATTAAGCGTGCAAAGTTTCCATGCTTCTTCTTCAGTAAGGCCGCCATATTTAATTGACTTCGCTGCTTCCTGATTTAATCTTCTGGCCATTTCAGCATCATCTGAATTTACGGCTGTGTTAACTCCAACTTTGGCCAGCATAGCAGGGTTGTAAGGGATGGCATCATACACTTCATACTTATAAGCCCACCAATCAGAGAAGCTGGAAGCGTTGATTCCGCGCGCTTTCATTTTATCCGCCACTTTATAACCTTCGAGAATATGCGTGAATGTGTTCACAGTAAATCCCATTGAGTCACCCACGTGCATGAGCATATTAATTTCTGATTGAACATAAGAATGGCAGGTGATAAATCTTTTCTTATCTAAAATTTCTACCAGCGCATCCAACTCCAGATCTCTGCGTGGCGCAAATGCTTTTGCTTTGTCCTTTGTATTGAGTGAACTGTATTTCTCCCAAAAGAGTTTGTAATCTTTAGCTCTAATAAAAGCATCATACATGGTTTGCTCCACTCCCATTCTTGTTTGCGGAAATCGAATGCTATTCAAATCTCCCCAGTTACTTTGCTTCACATTTTCACCC
>JAJAYG010000394.1 GCA_026786335.1 Chitinophagales bacterium
AGTGCTGTGATTAATGATGAGGTGTAAAGAAATTGTGCTATCGCAACCTGCAGCATTGGTAAATGTTTGAGAGAAAGTTCCTGATTCCGTATATGTGATTCCATTCAAATCATAACTATCACAAGCTTCAATAGTTGATGAAGATTCAGTGCTGTGATTAATGATGAGGTGCAATGAAATTGTGCTATCGCAACCTGCAGCATTGGTAAATGTTTGAGAGAAAGTTCCTGATTCCGTATATGTGATTCCGTTCAAAACATAACTATCACATGCTTCAGTTGATGAAGAAGTTTGCGTACAGTGATTGATAATTAAATGTAAACTTATTGAGCTATCGCAACCACCAACATTAGTTAATGATTGAGAAAAAGTTCCTGATTCGGTATATGTTATTCCATTTAAAACATAACTGTCGCAAGCTGTTATAGAAATAGAAGATGCTGTATTAATACATTGATGGTTATTAATCTTGTGGATGTACGCATCATAGTTACCTTCTGAAGTTAGATTAAATTCAAGTAATGAATCAGGGTCAAAATCCGAAGTGTTTTCGAAAAATCCTGTTGTTAAAATATCTCCGAAAACGTCAACGTCAATTCTTAAACTGCCATCATGTTTTTTTCCACCCATTGAGCGAGCCCATTGAAATTCGCCTGCATCATTTAGTTTCAGAAAGAAAACATCAGCAAGACCTTTTGATTTCAGATTATAAATTCCGGCACCCGGGTTAAAATCAACAGTGGATAAAAATGCGCCTGTCACATAAAGAAAACCATCTTGATCAAGATCAAGTGTGGTACCTGTATTCTCGGTATCTGCACCAATACTTTCAGCCCATTGAAAATCGCCTGTGTCATCTAACTTCATTATAAAAATATCAGCCTGTCCTTGAGAAGTAAGGTTGAAAACTCCTGAACCCGGATCAAAATCTGCAGTGTTCCGGAAAAATCCTGTAACATAAATATTACCTTCTGCATCAGCACCTAAACCGGTAGCTTGGTCATCTAATGTACCTCCGATAGATTTTGCCCAAAGAAAATTCCCTTCACTACTAAGCTTTGAAATAAAAATATCAGTTAAGCCAACTGCTGTTAAGTTGAAAACACTTGCACCGGGATCAAAGTCAACTGTATTTTGATAATAGCCAATGCAATAAACGTCACCTGCATTATTTATATAAATTTCATAACTCTGATCGTCAGTTATTCCACCAAAACTTTTTCCGTAAATGAAATTTCCATTTGCATCAAGTTTGCTGATAAAAACATCATTGCCACCATTTGAAGTAAGATTTGAAACTCCGGCACCTGGATCAAAATCAACTGTTTTTTGAAATCGACCGGAAGTATAAACATTTCCATTATGATCGGTTACAATTGAGATAGCCCGATCATCATTTGTTCCACCAAGTTTTTTAGCCCAAATAAAATTTCCGTCAGCATCAAGTTTATCAATGAAAACATCCCTGTCGCCATCCGAAGTGAGGTTGAATACTCCGGCATTGGGATCAAAATCAGCAGTGGAAGCAAAGAATCCGGCAACGTAAACACTTCCATCATCAGCAATATTTATTGCCCATCCACGGTCATCACCAGACCCACCGATTCTTTTTGCCCAAATAAAATTTCCGCCCGAATCAAGCTTTGAAACATAAGCATCAAAACTGTCACTTGTTGCTGTGAGGTTGAAAATTCCGGGTCCAGGATCAAAGTCCACTGTCTTTTTAAAATAACCTGTTGAGTATACATTCCCCGATGCATCGGATTTTACTGCGTATCCCCAATCACCTCCGGTCCAGCCAAAATTGTGTACCCAATCTAATTGCGGACTTTGAGCTTTTACTAAATGCGCTGGGAGGATAAATGCAATAAATACTATTGCAAAAGAAATTTGGTGTATTTTTTTTGTCATGTTTTTGTTTGTGTTAAAATATGAAACCATGAAATTAGATAATTAATTGCCTTGAAATTCAATTTTAAAAAACAAACTATTCCCACCTGTTAAAATTTATAATTGTTTAAGGTAAATGAAGGTCAGGTTTGTAAACAATTTTTCTGGAATGTTAATGTTTGTTAAGAATAATTTTTGGTATCAGATACTTCTATCATTTGCATTATTTTCATCGCGATAATTATATACATGATTGCAATAGATAAAACCTTAGTATCCGATGATTTGCTCGAAAAGAAATTTGTTTGTGCATTAGATAAATGCAAAGGGGCTTGTTGCGTTGCAGGTGATTCGGGTGCACCATTGGATTGGGAAGAAACTTCAATAATTGAAAATGTATATGAAGAAGTTAAGCCCTATATGACTGATGAAGGAATTAAATCAGTTGATACTTATGGCAAATGGCTTATCGACAGTGATGGTGATTTTGTTACTCCACTAATTGATGGTGTTAAACAATGTGCTTTTGTTTTTTTTGAAAAAGGAATAGCGAAATGTGCTTTTGAAAAAGCTTACTATGATGGAAAGATTAAATGGAAGAAACCGATTTCATGTCATCTTTATCCTGTAAGAATTACCAAGCATGAAAACTATGATGCTGTTAATTACAACAAGTGGGAAGTTTGTTCACCCGCATGCGCAAATGGGGAAGCGCTGGGCGTTTCAGTTTTTGAGTTTGTAAAAGAGGCGCTTATTCGCAAGTATGGAGAAGAATGGTACAAACAACTTGAGGGCGCAGCAATTTTTAAACTTGCAGAGGCAGAAAAATAGAAAATGGTTCTCACGCAATTAACTTTTATTAAAAGATCATCTGCATTATTCTACGCAGCATCCTGATCTCTGATTGGTCTTATTTTCTTTTTCGCCAGAATTTTTTTCTGCAGTTCTTTATCTTCCGAAACGTATGCAGCTATAAAAATTGCAAGTGCAATAATCACAATATTTTTAATAATATACTGACCAATAAGGTTAGGAATAAGAAACCCTTTCCAAACTAAATTTGGAAGAACTGCCAATGGACCAAACGTGGTGATCATATGTGGAATGAGCATGTAAAGAGCCCATTTTTCTTTTCCGGGGAAAAGAAAAATTATGCCGATCACGCATTCATAAGCTCCAAAAATGTAAATGAATATTTTCCATGGTAGAAAGGGGACCGTATGATCATAAAGAGTATGCACCACACCCACTGCAGGGCTTAATTCAACCATCTTTAAAATACCAAACCATACAAATACAATACAGAAAGAAATTCTTGAAACGGGTATTGACACCTTTCTGAGAAAATTGAAGAATGAATTTTCTGAATTAATTCTTTCCCGATTAAGTCTGATAAATATATTTTCACCCATATAATTGAAATATCAAATTCTTAAGCAAAGGTACTTTACAATTAAGCAAATCTGAAATCATGAGCTGGTTATTAGCTTCCGATACGTGTGATCAATAAAATAAGTTTTCGAGTATGACCTCGATTTGAATATTCTATTTCAAGAGAGATGAATAAAATATTTACAATTATTTTCACTGCCTTATGAATTCGCTTGATGAAATAAGAAAACCGATTGTTGAAGATCTCAAACTTTTTGAAGAAAAGTTTCGCGATTCAATGAAGAGCAAGGTTGCACTGCTTGATGCAATCACCCGCTACATTGTAAAATCAAAAGGCAAGCAGGTGCGGCCGATGTTTGTTTTTCTTGCCGCAAAACTGGTTGGCGCAGTAAGCGAGTCAACGCATACTGCAGCTGCATTAATTGAGTTGTTGCACACTGCAACACTGGTACATGATGATGTGGTGGATGATTCTTACGAGCGCCGTGGTTTTTTTTCGATCAATGCAATTTGGAAAAATAAGATTGCAGTTTTGGTGGGTGATTATTTATTGTCAAAAGGTTTGTTGCTGAGTATTAATAATGGTGAGTTCAGATTACTGCGTTTAGTATCTGATGCTGTGCGTGAAATGAGTGAAGGCGAATTATTACAAATTGAAAAAGCAAGAAGACTTGATATTAAAGAAGAAGATTATTTTGAAATCATCAGACAAAAGACTGCTACATTAATTTCTTCTGCCTGCGCTTGCGGTGCTGCTTCTGCCACAACCGATGATGAAGTTGTTTCTAAATTAAAATTATTTGGAGAGAAGATTGGAATTGCTTTTCAGATCAAAGATGATTTACTTGATTTTGGTGACGAGAATATTGGAAAGCCAAAAGGAATTGATTTAAAAGAAAAGAAAATGACGCTGCCGGTGATTTACCTGTTAAAGAATTCTTCTTATCTTCAAAAAAGAAAAATTATTAATACCATTAAAAATCACAACAAAGAAGTTTTACGTGTGCAGGAAGTAATTGAATTGGTAAAAAAATCGGGTGGTATTGAATACGCAACACAAAAAATGAATGAGTTTAAACAAGAAGCACTTCAGATTCTTTTTTCATTTCCCGAATCACCTGCAAGAAATTCGCTTGAAGACTTAGTTGCATTTACAACTGACAGAAAAAAATAGGATTTATGCTCTCATGAGAAGATCATCAGATGGATAAACGAATACTTTGCATTAATCTTTTCTCTTTTTACTTTATTTAGTGGCCTGTTTCCTTCACACCAACTACTTTTATTTTTGTTTTTATTTTGGTTGCTGATGACACTGATTCATGAAGGCAGACGAGTGAGGAGATCATTTTATATTTGCAAATCACAATGAATCAATTCCGGATAATTGCGCTGAGTATTTTTTTGATTCTTCTTTGTAGGGAATCTGGTTTACACCAATTTTTGGGTGCTGTCCCAGTTGCTGCCCAACGTATTCCAAGCAAAGTAAACCTGCTGTAAAAGGTTATTATTAGCATCATACTTATTCTGGATCAAGGTTCCGTTGAACCAATTCATATTGGTGTTATCCCATAATTGAATTGTTACAGAAAGAATATTCTTTTGTACATCGAAGGTATTTATAAGTTTTGTCTCATAGTTCCACATTCCGGTGCCGATGTCGTACGATTGAATCGTTTGCGTGGTGTCATTTTTATTGGCATCGTATAAATAAGAGGAAGTTCTGTTTGAAATCCATCCTGTATCCGCATCATTGATCAATTGATTGAAGGTTGATAACAAAGTATCGGAGTTGTAAAGCAATTCAGAAGAATCGGTGCTTAGCCAAACGGAAGAAGGCAAGTCAAATGTGTCGGCTCTTGTTCCCGACAAAATAAATTTTTCTTCAAGTAATTTTGTTAGGTTGATGTTAAAACTGTTGTTGATTAATTGATTTGAATGGTTAGCTAAGATTGAATTTTGTTGCGCTATTCCAAGTGATGGAAGAAGCAACATTAAAAAAAATATTTTTCTCATGTTGTTTGATTTTTATTTTTTGTTAAAAAAGAAAATGAGGCGCAACTGAATGCGCCCCATGTTCATTAGCAATAACTGAATCTTAAAATTATTTATTTAAAATAATACTTTCTACAAAACGGTGTGTTCCGTCATTTACTTCAACACTATACACACCTGTTGTAACATTATCAAGTGCAATGAGTGCATCAGCATCTGTACTTACTTTTTCAGCTGAGTATACAATTTGACCAAGTGTGTTAATCACTTTAATTGTTACAACTGTTCCTAATTCAAAACCATTCATTGCAACATTGAAACTTCCGGTTGAAGGGTTAGGGTATGTTGAAATTGCTGCAGATGATTCTTCAACTTCATTACCTAATCTCGCATTTGTTGAGCAAGTGAATTTGGTTGATGCCCCAGTGTTACCACTTGCGCATGTTCCTCGAACTTGAAAGTCATAAGAAGTATTAGAAAGTAAACCTGTAGTTAAGTAGCTGGTAACATTTCCAACCGTTATCCATGATCCGTAAGAATTATCTGAACTCTTTTTGAAATGAACCTGATAACCTGTAACCAAACCTGTAAGCGAATTAGACCAGAAAATGGTAATGCTACTCGAGGTTTTAGTGCAGGTAGTTACAAGCGGTTTCAATTTTGCAATTTTAATTCCCGCAGTTTTAAATGAGCAAGCTCCACCCGCATCATACACAGTAATTGTAAAAGTGCCTTTTGCAAGTCCACTGATATCTTGTGAAGTTGCACCATTTGACCATACATAGGAATATGGAGCAATTCCACGGCAACCAGTTTTTTGAATCTACAGAATATGATGACTACACAATGGGCGACCGACTTGTTGCGAGGCAACAGTTTGGATTTAATCTTGGTGTTGCTGTAAGTTATAAGTGGTAACTCAGATTACAAAATAGCATCATTATAATTTAACGATGTTGAAAGGCTGTGGTAATAAGTCAGCTATACTTTTGATGCATTGAAATAATTATTGTTGGCAAACTGATCTGGCTGGTTTGGAATGCTTTGATAATTTTTTCAATACGCTTATCAGAGTTTAAGGCACCCCGTAAGGTGCCTTTTTTATTTAGTTTGAATGTATTGCAGTTAACTTTTGATTTACTTCTCATTCATTTCGCAATAACTATTTGATAACATTGGGATAATAGGAAGGTTAAACCACTAAGTGTTCTTTGCACAAAATATTTTTTATGCGAAGAATCATCTTCACCTTCATCATTCTAATTTCGTCAGGTTATTTGTTTGCACAATCAGGTTCAGTGCGTGGTAAAGTGGTGGATGGTGCAAACAACGATGAAGTTATTGGGGCAACAATTTTTGTGGAAGCAAATTCATCACTCGGAACAACAAGTGATATTGATGGAAATTATTCAATGCAAAATCTTCCGGCAGGCGTTTACAATATAGTATTTCAATATGTTTCTTACAAAACCAAAATTGTTAGTGGAGTAGAAGTAAAAACAGAAGCCGCAACTGAACTAAACGTATCACTTGAAACAAATGCGAATGAGCTTGAAGAAGTTGTAGTAAGAACTGACAGAACAAAAGAAAACATTAATTCATTGATGGTGGCACAAAAAAATGCTACTGTTGTTAGTGATGGAATTTCTGCAGACATCATTAAGAAAACTCCCGACAGAAATACAAGTGATGCATTGCGCAGAGTAAGCGGCGTTACCATTCAAAATAATAAATTCGCAATCATACGCGGATTGAGCGATCGTTACAACAATGCCTTACTCAATGGCACACCAATGCCAAGCACCGAAGTAGATCGCAAAGCATTTTCATTTGATCTTATTCCAACAGCACTCGTAGATAATATAATTGTAATTAAAACAGCAGAACCCGATTTACCCGGTGATTTTGCAGGCGGAATTATCAGGGTTAATACTAGAGATATACCTGATGAAAATTTTCTGTCATTCTCTGGATCTCTGGGTTACAATACCATCACTTCATTCAAACAATGGTACACTTCGCAAAACGGAAAAACTGATTGGCTTGGTTATGATGATGGAACCCGCGCTTTGCCTGCTTCATTTCCCGGTACAGAAGCCCTGCAACAAAGCACTGAACTTGCTTTGGAATCAACACCGCAACTGCCAAATACCTGGGGATACTATAGTAAGGATCATGCACCTATGAATTATGGTTTGCAACTTGCGGGAGGACTTAAGAAAAAACTTTTTAACCATGATCTTGGAGTAATCGTGGCTTTAAGTTACGCAGCCGACTATCGATATTCACAGGTCACAAGAGCAGATTATAATTATGATACAAGTGCTGTATACCGGTACTACGATGATGTATACAAATACAATGTGTTACTCGGCGGTTTGGTAAATGTTTCTTACAAGATCAACGACAACAATAAGATTATTTTGAAGAATAGTTACAGCACCAACTCTGATGACATTACTACGTTGCGCAATGGCTCATACTATGAGCGCACTTATTATGTGAAAAACTTTGCTTACTACTACGCCGAGAATCATTTCTTTAATACACAACTTTTGGGTTCACATTTCATTAAGCCCGGTAAAATGAAACTTGAATGGAATGCCGGCTATGCGCGTACCTCACGCAGTGAACCTGATTACAGAAAACTTTTTTACAACAGGAATTTTGATTCCGCTGACTCAACTTATTATGCATACATTCCGTTTGGTTCGGCATCGCCTGATTTAGCAGGGAGATTTTATTCAGAGCTTGATGAAAATATTTACAATTATGCTGTTGATCTTTCCATTCCTTTTAAATTTTTAAAGCGCACAAGTAATTTTAAGGCGGGAACTTATCAGCAATTCAGGGATCGGTCATTCAATGCACGTGTGCTTGGGTATGTAGTAAACAACGTTACACTCTTCTATGAAAATCCTGATCCGAATGCAATACTTGCATCGGCACCCGATCAATTATTTTCAAGTGCAAACATTGGCGAATCCGGATTTCGCATTGATGAGATCACCAACCCTTCTGATGCTTATACTGCCACCTCCGATCTGCATGCATTCTACGGAATGTTAGATAGTAAACTTCCCGCAAATTTCAGATTGATATGGGGAGCAAGAATTGAAATTTACAATCAGCATTTGTTAAGTGCATTGCCAAACAATGCACCGGTGGAAGTAAATGCTGTTGCAAATGATTCTATTTATAATCTTCCATTCGACTTTTTGCCTTCAGCAAATCTTGTTTACTCACTCAGTGATAAAACCAACATTCGCTTCTCTGCATCACAAACTGTTTCGCGGCCCGAGTTTCGGGAGTTGGCTCCTTTTAGTTTTTATGATTTCAATACTTCAACCAGCGTAACCGGAAATCCGGGATTAAAGCGTACACTGATTTTAAATCTTGATGCTCGTATTGAAAAATTCTGGGGCAAAGGGCAAGTGATCTCTGCAAGTTTTTTTTACAAGAAGTTCGACAATCCCATAGAGCAAATTATTGATATGGGATCGGGTGCAGGTTCACGCATAAGAACGTATGAGAATGTTACCATTGCAAGAAACTATGGTGTTGAGTTTGAAGTGCGCAAGAATTTAGATTTCCTTCAAAAAATAATTTCATGGAATCAATTAGAGAATTTTAGTTTCTGTACCAACCTCTCTTACATAAAATCAATTGTCGATTTCACCGGCATAGTCAATGCTGCTGAATCAAGCCGCCCATTGCAAGGGCAATCTCCATTCATCATTAATGCAGGTGTGCAATACAACGAACCAAACAGTGATTTTAATATTGCTGTTTTTTACAATGTTATCGGTAGAAGAATTGATGCAGTAGGTGATGCTTCTTATCTCGATATTTATGAAGCACCGCGCCCTGTGCTTGATGCACAATTAAGCAAACGTGTTTTAAAGAATGGGAATCTTAAACTCTCATTTGCCGATATACTTTCGAAGAAAAGCATCTTCTATCAGGATCAAAATGCAGATGGCAAATTCAATAAAGGAATTGATACACAGATTGTGGGTGTGAATACCGGGTCGAGATTTACACTGAGTTTCGGGTATAAGTTTAATTAAGATTTTAAGTGCATGTTTTGAATTTGTAGTGTTAGTGATTCTCCCATTTTCATTAGCTCTTTCAAATCAACGTGAAGATTCGTATTTTTGATGCCTCCCTAAAGTAATTATTCCTAAATCTAAAAGCTAATCAAACAACCAAATTTATTTCTTATGAATTTCAAATTTACAAATTCGATTATAGTAGCCATCATCCTTAGTTTACCTGTATGTGCGCAACATATTTCAATCGGACCTGCAGTAGGTGCAGGAATTTCAATGGTTTCAAACAACCAAGAAGGGGTAGATGTAAATCCACAGTTTATGTGGAATGCAGGCGGAACTTTTGTTTATAGTACTAAAACCCATCTTGGTTTTGGCGCCGACTTAAAATATTCTGCTGAAGGATACAACAAAATTACCACACCTTTAATTATTACTGACGCTGACATTCATCTTAATTATTTACGGATTCCGGTGAGGCTCCTTTATTTTTTCGGAGAGTATGGAGATCATTTCCGTCCAAAAGTATTTCTTGGATTAACTCCGGGTATTCTGCTTTCTGCAAAAGCGGATGATGGCATCACCGAAACAGATATAAAAGACTCGATTAACTCATTCGACCTTGGCTTACATGGAGGAGTGGGAATTAATTTTCGTCTCAAAGAAGGCATCTGGCTCAACACTGATATAAGTTACTATCATGGTTTTCTCGATATACAAAGTGCAGAAGCAAATAACTCCTTACTCAATAGCAATCTCGTAGTTGATGTGGGTGTAGCATTTGGAATAGGAAGCAAATAAAATTGCTCCTCTAAATTTTTATTTTTTATTCAAAGTAAATAATGCTGCCAAATAGGAAGCTAAGTATGCATTCATAATATCCGATTATGCTACTTCCCATAGGTTCCTCATTTCCCGATTTCCAAATCAGCAACTAATCCATTCTTAACATTAACCTCATCTACTGTTAAGATACAGGTAATACTACCCCTATACTTTTGCATCAACTAAAAAAAATAAAAAACCAGCCTTATGAAAAATGTTACAAAAATTTTTACATCACTGATAGCTTGTATGCTGATTTATTCAGCAAGCAATGCAACAGTAATTATTAAAAGCGGATACATTACTGCAAACGAAACTTGGACAAGCGAGAATACTTATTTGCTTACCGGCTTTGTTTACGTTACAAGCGGAGCAACAC
>JAJAYG010000395.1 GCA_026786335.1 Chitinophagales bacterium
ATTCAACTTCAATGGTTCGTAAGATTGTTGTTACTAAATAAATTGAAATAAAAGTTTACCTACTTTTCCATCTGCAAAATGTAATGAAAACTACAAATTGGATTTTGGCTTTTTTATTTATTCAGCCAATTCTTTTTCTTCCAAAAGAATTGAAGGCAACACACATTGTTGGCGGCGAGATTTACTATAAATGCCTTGGAAACGATGACTACCTGGTTACTTTAAAAGTTTACAGAGATTGCTACAATGGAATTGCACCTTTTGACAATCCAACAAACGTATTTATTTACGAAGGAAATAATACTAACTACTACACCTATCTCCCGATTCCATTTACCGGATCTGATACGTTGCCGAATGATGCCAATAACCCATGTTTAATTGTTCCTCCCGATATATGCGTTGAAGAAGCTGTTTTTACGTGGACGGTTTATTTACCTGCAAATGCTCTCGGATACAGAATAATTTATCAGCGTTGTTGCCGCAACTACTCAATCGTGAATATTGTTGATCCGCCAAACACAGGAGGAACGTATGAAGCTACCATTCCCCCGTCAAATATTGTAACCTGCAACAGTAGTCCATACTATATAAATTTTCCGCCAACTGTTATTTGCGTTGATCAACCTTTTGTATTCGATCACTTAGCTATTGACCCTGATGGGGATTCATTGGTGTATTCACTTTGCAATCCATACTATGGCGCAACTTCATTTAACCCATATCCTTTTCCACCTGATCCATATAGTTTTTTATCTTTTCTAAGCCCTTATACATCAACCGATCCAATGGGAGGAAATCCTCCAATGGCAATTGATCAACAAACCGGTTTGTTAACAGTAACTCCAGCTTCAGTGGGTCAATTTGTTGTTGGTGTTTCGGTTAAGGAATACAGGAACGGAGTATTTATTTCAGACCACAAAAGAGATTTTCAATTTAATGTTACACAGTGTACGCTTCCTGCCATTGCAGCAATTCCATCGGTGTTAAATGGTTGCGATGCATTCACTTTTAGTTTCCCGAATTACAGTACAGGAGCAACAACCTATTTATGGGACTTTGGCATTCCTGGAATTACATCCGATACCTCATCATCATTTAACCCAAGTTATACCTATGCCGATACCGGAGTTTATACAGTTACACTTTATGCAAACCCGGGAACATTTTGTGGTGATACTGCAGTGATGCAAGTTTATGTGTATCCAACTTTTAGCGGAGGAATTATTGGTGTGAATGGTTGCCAGGGAGTACCACTTCAATTTACCGATTCAACTTTTTCAAATTATGGAACCATCAATTCGTGGAATTGGACATTTGCGAATTTGGGATTTTCAAATGTTCAGAATCCTGTTTTTACTTTCGATAGCACTGGTACTTTTTTAATTACTCTTATTGTTGGAAATACTTTAGGTTGTGTGGATACAGTTACAACACTCATTACAATTTATCCCAATCCTGTCGCAGTAGCTTATTCCGATACAACTATTTGTTATCTCGATACCATTCAACTTTTTGGAAGTGGTATTGGAAATTATTTGTGGACACCTGCTTATGGACTAAGTGTTGATACTGCACAAAATCCATTTGCAAGCCCCGATGTAAGCACCTCCTATATTCTTACCGTAGAAAATCAATGGGGATGTTTTGATAAAGACACTATAGTAGTTGATGTAATTAATTCAATTACTGCAACAGCCGGACCCGATACAACATTATGCCCTGGAGAAAGTGTACAATTATTTTCATCTGGTGGTTGGAATTATTTCTGGAGCCCATCATCAGGACTTTCAAATAATTTAATTGCAAATCCAATTGCAACACCATCTTCAAGTACACTCTATAATCTTTCAACCAATATTGGATCATGCTTCGATTCATCAACCGTTTTAGTTGGAATAAAACCTTTACCAAATATTTCAGCAGGACCCGACAGACAAATTTGCATTGGTGATTCAATATTAATTGATGCATGTTGCGGAACTGAATATTTATGGAGCCCCGCAATAAGTTTAACCGATGCAAATATTGCTGAGCCAATTGCTTTCCCTTCCTTTACCACAGAATATCATCTTGCAGCAAGCGATAGCAACAGTTGCCCTGTAATAATTCTTGACTCACTTTTAGTAACAGTTATTATTCCATCACCATTATTTTCTACACCTGATACTATCATGTATCTTGGAACAAGTGCAAAATTATATTGCATCGAAGGTTAAACTTAAGATTGGGTTACTTCAACTTACTTAAGTGATTCACATATTTCAAATCCGGTAGTAACTCCAATCGAATCTATAACATATATAGTTTATGTAACCACGGCTGAAGGATGTAAATTAGTCGACACGGTAAATATTGAAGTTGTTATTGACCCTTTAGTAATTGTTCCGAATGCATTTACGCCGAATGGTGACGGAACCAATGACTTATTTCTGCCAATTGTTCAGGGTATATTTGAAGCAGAAGTTTTTATGGTTTTTAACAGATGGGGCCAGGTTGTGTATACAACATCTGACATTACTCAAGGGTGGAATGGAAAACATGATGGTGTGGATTCGGAAATGGGAACTTATGTTTACTACCTGCAAGGTAAGTCGGGGACAACCGGCAGAGAATACTTTGTAAAAGGAAATGTTGTATTATTACGATGACAAAAAGAGTTTTAAAACACAATTGTTTATGAAAAAAAAATTACAAATTTTATTTTGTGTTTCATTGTTTGCAATTCAATGTAACATTGCTTTCGCTTCGCACATTGTAGGTGGTGAATTGATTTACAGGTACCTTGGAAACAGTCAATATGAAATCACGCTGAAAGTTTACCGGGATTGTTATAATGGATTGGCCGCATATGATAATCCATCAAATGTTTTTGTATTTGATGTGAATGGAAATCTGGCATACACGCTGCCAATTACATTTCCCGGCTCCGATACTTTAGATAACGGTGCCAACAATCCTTGCCTGATTGTTCCACCAAATATTTGTGTTGAAGAAGCAGTATTTGTTTACAACGTTACACTCCCTGATAATCCCGGTGGCTATTCATTGTTATATCAGCGTTGTTGCCGCAATTTTCTTATCCAGAATATTGTTGACCCCAGCAATACAG
>JAJAYG010000396.1 GCA_026786335.1 Chitinophagales bacterium
CTTAAGTTCAATGTAAGAATCTGTAGTGTCCCATACGGTTGTTTCAACCATAATGGTACCTTCTTCAGTTTCAAAAATCATTTTTACTTTTTGTTTTTCAGCATTGCCGAGCAGCATTGCTTCTTCAAGTAGTTTTCGGCGATTCTCAATTTCAGTCTCTGATTCCAAAATCTCATGCGTTATAAAGTGATATAGATGAAGGTCCTCTTTTAAAACCAAAGTGATCCCGTAATTGTGCATTTAATGAAATATTGTTGAGCGAAAGATAAAAGAAATTTTATTGAAACAGCATCTGATTGATCAATTATTCTATGAGTCTGAAGAATCTAATTCAGTTCAACATACTTAACCTCAAAGTTGACAATAGCAACGGTATTATTAAGGCCTGAGGCAAGCACGCTATTTATTCTTATTAATCCATAATTCCCATTTACTGATTGAAAGAAAATACAATTCATGTTTGAAGTAATATCAATAAAATATTTTCCCGCACTCATGTTATAAAACAGATAGTCAGTATTCAATGTATCGAATTGTGCTTTTGAAATACTTGTGGTTAAAAAAGTAGAGAACAAAGCATCTTCATAAACTGGCAGGTTAAAAATTACCCGGTCGGCAGGGCTTATTAATTTTGGAACTGAATTGACCACGCCAAAAGAAAGCTCCACATTATCTTTGATTGTTTCTGCTTCTCCATTGGGAAATCTGCTTTTGTATAACAATGAATAGAATGGATAATTATCAGTTACGCAACCTCCGCCTTCAATAAAAACAATGTCTTTTACTTTGTAAGTTGATGCGGTATCAATTTGTGCATTTGAATCTTGCTTATTGCAACTCAGAATAATTTGTGAAATGAAAAGCAGTGCAAGCAGAGGTAATAAGTTTTTATTCTTTACTAAAGGTTTCATTTCATTTCAAAAATACAGAAATAATTCTCCCTGCTCCTTTAGTCCATAACAATATCAATTGCTCAACAACATGTCGGCAATTTTTCTTTCATTACTCAACCTCGCAACTTTATTTTGTCCTCCGAGTTTGCCAATTGATTTCATGTAATTGCGAAAGGCATGTTTTTGCAATACGGTAATTTTTAATGGCTGAAGAATATTTCCTTTAATCAAATCATCGTAGTAAATATTTTTTTGGCGAAGCAATGCATCTACTTTTTTCCTGAATGCTTCAATATCTTCGGGAGCATTCTCAAACTCAATCAACCATTCATGAAATGGCAATTCATTTCCAACAGGATTTACTTGTGGTGCAACAGTAAATTCGATTATCCTTAAGCCATCTTCATGTGCTGCCGTAATTAATGCATATTCAACTTCTTCGGCGATCACATGCTCGCCAAAGGCAGAAATAAAATGTGAGGTTCTGCCAGTAACAACAATGCGGTATGGATCTTTTGAAACAAATTTTATAGTGTCTCCAATGTTGTAAGCCCAAAGACCTGCGTTAGTCGTAAGTATTAAAGCATAGTTTACACCTACTTCAATATCTTTTAGCTGCAGTCGAGTTGGGTTATTAGAAAAAATTTCTTCTGCGGGAACAAACTCAAAAAAAATTCCTGAATCAACATTTAACAAAAGGCCATCTTCATTTTGCGAATCCTGAAAAGCTATGAATCCTTCAGATGCCGGATAAGTTTCTATTGAAGAAATTTCTTCGCCAATAGTTGCAAATAATTTTGCGCGGTATGGTTCAAAATTTACTCCGCCATAAACAAGTAATTGCAGGTTGGGGAAAATTTCTTTGATCGTTTGCTTCCCTGTTTTCTCAAGCAACTTATCAAAGTACATTTGCACCCACGGCGGAATGCCGCTTATGAGTGTCATGTTTTCATTCATTGTTTCTTCCACGATCTTCTCCACCTTCCTTTCCCAATCATCAATGCAATTGGTTTCGTAACTCGGTAATTGATTTGCCTTTAGGTAACGCGGCACATGGTGATTTACAATGCCTGATAATCTTCCTGATAGAATTCCACTTGTTGATTCCAGTTCGGGGCTGCCCGATAAAAAAATCATTTTTCCATTCACAAAATCTGTTTTGCCCGTTTCAGCGATATACATGAGCAATGCATTGCGTGCAGTATCAATATGATTAGGAACCGAATCTTTTGTGATTGGAATGTACTTGACACCTGAAATTGTGCCTGATGATTTAGCGAAGTAGGCAGGTTTTCCCTTCCACAAAACATTTTCTTCACCCGCCTTAATGCGTTCTATATAAACACGCAAAGTTTCATAATCCCAAATGGGGACTTGTTTTTTAAAATCATTATAAGTTGCAATGCTGTTAAACATATGATCGCTGCCAAAAACAGTCTTCTTTCCTTCAGTAATTAATTTATGAAACCAAAATTCCTGTGAGCGAATTGCCTGCCTGCTCCACTTTTTAATTCCTCTCGAAATCACATTGGCAAAAGGAACTGCCAGCGCCGATTTAACACCCATGCTACAAATGTATAGTGAATGACTGTTTAATAGTTAACGTTTGAATTGTATAGACCAAATTGTATTTCAGGAAGATGATGTCATGTGAAATAAGAATTATTCAAGATAAAAAATTATCGGGTTGTAAAATCAGATTGCAGCGTTTACATTTGCGAATTCTTTAAAAAGAAAAAGGGAGTTTAGCTCAGCTGGTTC
>JAJAYG010000397.1 GCA_026786335.1 Chitinophagales bacterium
AGTTAATAGTTTGAGTTCGTTATTTAATTTTTAAAACTGAAATGAAAAAGCGACAAGCAGTGCATAGTGAACCAAACCATGAGTGCAACAACCTGCACGCTTTTTCGGGAAAGGAACTTGAATTTCGGATTTCGCCTTTCGATAAACTAAGGGTGACATTGATTTTCGATTTCGGATTTTACTGGCGGGTCTTTTAATCATATCTCAGGTCGTAAATCTTAAGGCTTAAATCTCAAATCTTATTTCTTATCTGTATCAATATCCTTGAGGTGATCGAATCCATCAATGTCAACTTTGCCAGCGAGTTCTTTTAATTTTTTAAGATCCATTTTACCTGTAACGTTTACATAAATAAATTCGCCATCATCATTTCCAACAATCAATAAATCGTTGATGATTCCATTGCTTACTGAACGAGCAAGAATTTTAAGATCAGTTCCATTTTCCTTTATGGTTAAAAGTTCTTCGTAACCCGAATCAATTGAAGCATAAGCTTCTTTGGTGAGTTGCGCCGCTTTTGCGGCGGTGCAGCCATGGTCTTCTTCACATACTAAAATACTTACGCCGGTAATGTCTTTGATTACCGAGAGATCCTCATCATTCATATCGACAGAGGCAATGAGTTCAAATGTTTTGGGTGAAATATTAACAGCGGTAAATCCATCGTGCCCTGCGTATTTACTGTAAAAAGCAGTGGTTGAATTTTGTGCAAACAAAGTTGCAGGCATTAATGCGATCAGGAAAATCATTAGGTTTTTCATGGTTAGTTTGTTTTAGGTTTTAAGTTTTTGTTTTTGAGAAGTGTATGTATGACGGCGCCGAGTTTTAAAAAGTTACTTCCTTTCCAAAATAATTTTTAGAGCAGGCAGTAATTTTTTTAACTGTAACTGCTGCGCTGTGATTTTGATATGTCTGAATATTTATTTGGAGAAATGAACCAAATACTTTTACCTTTGTATTTAGATAGTTATCTAATTAACTAATTACATGAACCAGCTCATTCAAGCATTAAGTGATCCAACACGGAGAAGAATTCTCGACATGCTCAAGAAGCAGGATCTAACTGCTGGTGCAATTGCCGATGAGTTTCATATTTCGAAACCAAGCATCTCACACCACCTTGATATTTTGAAGCGGGCACATTTAGTTGCTTCGGAAAAGGAAGGTCAGTTCATTACCTACTCTCTTAATACAACAGAGCTCGATGAATTATTGAAATGGATTTATAAACTAACAGGATCTAAGAAAAAATAAAAATCAAAAACTGCTTATTATGAAAAATATTAATTGGAAGAAAGAAGCGCTTATTTGGGTTGCGTTGATTGCACCATTAATTTATTCTGCATTTATGTGGAGTCAACTGCCAGATATCGTTCCGTCACATTGGAATATCAATGGTGAGATTGATGATTATTCGGGGAAGGAATTGCCATTATTACTATTACCCTGTATGAACTTGATATTATATTTCATTTTGTTTTTTATTCCCCGCATCGACCCGCGTAAAAAAAATTATGAACTCTTCAATTCTTCATATCAGAATATAAGATTGATAGTGCATATATTTTTTATTGGCGTTCATGTATTTGTAATGCATGCAACTAAAACACACGAGATGGCTGGCTTAAATTTTTTTATTGCCGGAGTCGGTTTATTTTTTGCCATGCTGGGTAACTATATGCGTACGATGCGTTCTAATTTTTTTGTGGGTATAAGAACACCATGGACATTATCGAATGAAGAAGTTTGGAAACAAACGCATGCGCTTGGAGGAAGAGTTTGGTTTTACGGTGGTTTGATTTTGGCAGTTATTTCATTGTTTGTTCCAGATGTAACCGCAACTTTTATTTTGATTGGTGGAATTATTATTCTTGCTTTTATACCAATCATTTACTCTTATTTGAAATATAAAGAGATTACAAGAATTTCGAATCAGCAGAGGTAAATTTTTTAAGAATGGTTTCGCATGCAGTTTCAATCAATTCAAATGCAATAGCAAAATCTTTTTCGTTTCCATAATAAGGATCAGGAACTGATTTGCTTTCGCCAGGATAAACTTCATCAAGCAGAAACTTAAATTCACCCGTTGAGTTATTGCTCTTCAGGAAAGTTTCAATTTCATTGTTCACTTCTTCGGCCAGCGAATACACAATGTCAAAATCTGAAAAATCATTCACTGTAATTTTTCTTGCCACCTGTTTTGAAATGTCAATGCCATTATTGCTGCATGATTTTATTGCCCGCCTATCGGGGTTTTCGCCTACATGATAGCTTTCAGTTCCGGCGCTTTCAATCTTCCAGTCCAAATTATTTTTCAACACTATATTCTTCATCACACCTTCAGCCATTGGCGATCGGCAAATATTTCCAAGACAAACAAATAAGATTTTCATGCCTGCGAAAATAACAGTGCAAAAAACATTTTTCGAAAATTCGCTTTCGATGTTCAACTTTGTAACATGATTGATGAAGATACCATTGTTGCACTTTCAACTCCGGCCGGCATTGGAGCAATTGCTGTAATCCGACTTTCGGGGAAAGATGCAATTACTATTGCTGATGCTGTTTTTAAAGGAAAGGTATTGGCAAATGAAAATTCTCACACGCTTCACTTCGGGCATATTGTAGAAGGCGATAAAATTATTGATGAAGTAGTGGCCGCAATTTTTAAGGAACCTAATTCCTACACAAAAGAAAATGTTGTGGAGATTTCATGCCATGGTTCACCATTCATTATTCAAAAAATAATTCAGTTACTTTTAATTCAGGAGCGCGGCCAGCGAAGGCAGGTGAGTTTACGCAGCGTGCTTTTTTAAACGGAAGAATGGACCTCTCACAAGCAGAAGCGGTTGCAGATTTAATTGCCTCTGATTCTGAGAGTGCGCACCGAACTGCGATGAATCAGATGCGAGGAGGATTTTCTTTGGAAATAAAAATTCTGCGTGATGAGTTAATTCATTTTGCATCAATGATTGAACTGGAATTGGATTTTGCCGAAGAAGATGTTGAGTTTGCAAACAGAGATGATTTAAAAAAACTGATTAAGAATCTCTGTTTGAAAATTGTTGAACTGAAATCAAGTTTTCAATTAGGCAATGTAATTCGCCATGGTGTTACCACTGTAATTGCAGGAAGGCCCAATGCAGGTAAGTCAACATTATTGAATGCATTGTTAAATGAAGAGCGCGCCATTGTTTCAGAAATTCCCGGCACCACCAGAGACACCATTGAAGAAGCGATCAATATCAACGGAATTGTCTTCAGGTTAGTTGATACAGCGGGTTTGCGCGAAGCAACAGATGTGATTGAAAAATTTGGCGTTGAAAGAACAATGGAAAAGATCAGCGAATCAGCGATTGTGATTTATGTTTTTGATGTGAATGAAATGAATGCTGATGATTTGAAAAAAGATTTGGCGCAATTGCCACTGCGTAAAATTGAAACCATTGTAGTGGGAAATAAAATTGATGGTGTTGTAAATCGAAATTTAGAGTCAGATTATAGTTCGGTTGAAAATATTCTTTTCATTTCTGCAAAACAAAAAACGCACATTGATCTTCTTAAACAAAAATTAGTAGCTTCGGTTCTTCACGAAAATAATTTAACCGACAAAACAATTGTTACCAATGCCCGCCACTATGAAGGATTAATGAAAACAGAAGAATCACTGGCAGATATTTTAAATGCACTCGATGCCGAAGTTTCGAAAGAATTATTTGTGAGTGATATCAGGAGAGCACTTAATTCACTCGGAGAAATTACCGGTGAGATCACAACTGATGATTTACTTGCATCAATCTTCAGTAAGTTTTGTATCGGAAAATAATTTCAATAATTATAGAATGAAAATATTTTCAATAATGCTATTAATAGTATTTCCATTCGCATCTGTTGCACAGCAAGTAAAAGTTTCCACGGGTAGCATAAAGAATTTTGCTAGCTTCCCTTCGAAATTTGTTGACCCTCGAAATGTGGATGTGTGGCTTCCCGATAATTATTCTACCAAGAAAAAATATGCTGTGCTCTACATGCACGATGGTCAAATGCTTTTTGATTCCACCACAACATGGAACAAACAGGAGTGGCGTGTAGATGAAACAATTGGAAAATTAATTGCAAGCAAAAAGATTCGAGAATGTATTGTTGTAGCAATTTGGAACAATTTTAAAAAACGCAATGCTGAATATTTTCCTCAAAAAGCCGTTAGTAATTTGCCCGTTAGCATTCAGGATGAATTAATACAGGTGAGGGATCAGGGTTTCCTTGGAGATAATTATTTGAAGTTTATGGTAACTGAATTGAAACCGTTTATTG
>JAJAYG010000398.1 GCA_026786335.1 Chitinophagales bacterium
CTTAAACCTTCACATTCATATAAGTAGTCGGGGATAATTCCCAGCTTCACTTTAAACTCGGGCACATCGCCATTATCGGTTTGTTTTGTTTTTGAAAAAGGAAGAACTCCTTTACCATCAACTTGAAGCACAATGTTTTCAATCATTCTTAAAATTTTTGCTTCGCCCGCGTAATTAACTTTATCAGCATCATCACTTGGCTTGTGATAATCTTCGTGAGAGCCGGTAAAAAAATTAAGCACAGGAATGTTTGCCAAGTAGAATGAAGTTTCATCTGAGGGGCCTGTGCCGCCATCGGTAAGTTTAAGTTTGAGTGAGTCGAATGAAAACGACCTTATGAATTCAAAAGCAACGGGTGAAGTTCCAAGCCCTCCGATTTCCATTCCTTTTTCTGCATTGTATCTTCCTATCATATCCATGTTCACCATAAAATTAATTTTTGATGAATCGTATGTGGGGTTTGCTATCCAATTTTTTGAACCAACCAATCCTAATTCTTCTCCAGAGAAATTTAGGAATATGAAATTGTTTTTTTCGGTAATGTTGTTTGAAGAAAAGAATCTGGCAAGTTCAATTACTCCTGCTGTTCCGCTTGCATTATCATCGGCACCATTGTGAATTGCTTTTTCTCCGCGATAGAGTGAACCGCCATATTCATTGTAGCCAAGATGATCGTAGTGCGCACCAATTAGTATTGTGTTAGTTGCATGGTTATCTAAAAATGCAACAACGTTATGCCCGGTAACAGTAATTTTTTCAAGCGTAACTCTTAATTCCAATACATTGAATTGTTCGCGCTTCACTTTTTTCCATGCATCCGCTTTCAAAAAAATTACAGGAATACCTGCATCAAAAGATTTGCGATCAAGGTTTGCTTCAAGATCATCGGCTTTATCATTGGTATTGGTGAAGATGACTGCGATTGCACCTTTTGCTTTTGCGGCTTCTACTTTTGATTTCACATCGGCGTAAGGCCCATATTGCGAATGCGGACTGTCACCATCAGGTGTGCTGCATTCCATCAAAAATATTTTTCCTTTAATGTCAGTCATGCCGCTGTAACTATCATACTTGATTGCTGATGCAGAAATTCCATAACCCACATCAACAATACTTCCTTTTACTTTTCCATTGCCGCTTGCATTGATGGGAAAATATTCAACGTTAAGAACAATTGTTTTTGCATTGATGGTGAGTGTATTTTTTCCTGTTGTTTTTTTTCCTACATCATATTTAAATTCCTGCAGATAAGAACCATTGCTGCCCATTGGTTCAAGTGCGAGTTTCTTGTAATTACTCATAATGTATTTTGAAGCTGCGGCTTCGCCTTTTGAACCTGTTTGCCGGCCTTCTAATTTATCGGAGGCAAGAAAATAGATGTGGTTTTTTAAATTAACGATCAATGATGAATCAATAGACTGTGAAAGCAGCATTGATGAAATTGAAAATATTAACACGACAAAGCACAGAAGGAATTTTTTCATTACCCGAAAATTTAAATGTTACAAAATAAAACAGGGCTGTTAGCGCAAAAGTAACAGCCCTGTATACAACTAAAATATTTTTTCTATTTTGATGCCTGCAGTGTTTTAGTATACAACTCAGTATCATTTAAAACTTCAATTGCTTTTGCAACTTCTGGGTCATCTTTTAATGATGCTTCAATTCTTCCGTTCTGATAATAGTAGCGCATCGAAATTTCTTCTTCCAATAAACCTTTGATCTCGTCTTTAAATTTAACAAGATCATTTTCTTTATCGTGTTTCATTTCTGATTGCAGGTGCTCGTAATCCTCTTTTAAAGCAGCCCAGTATTCTTCGTTTTCTGCAGCACTCTTAAAGTCTTTTAGTTTCTCTTCGCTCTTGGTGGTGTAGTCGTAATCTTTACCGTTCAGCGATTTTACAAAATCATCGTACTCCGCATCAGTTAAATGAAATTCCATTGCCGAAGGAATAGTTGCATGCGCTAATTTGTATTGCGTTGCATAATCAAAGATCAAGTTCTTTGAATACAAACTTCCCGCAATGGGTGAAAATTTTTCGGGCACCAAAACAAAATCTGGATCAACGCCGCCGCCATCAAAAACTGTTCTTCCTGCTTTTGTTTTGAATGGATGTTTTAGTGAGTCAGGAATTTTTCCCACACTGCCATCTTCATTTCTGTGTTCATAATCCAATGCCTGAATGCAACGGCCGCTGGGTGTAAAGTAATGCGCCGTGGTAACTTTTAATTGTGTGCCGTAAGTTAATGGCCTGGTAGTTTGCACCAATCCTTTTCCATAAGTCTTTTGACCAATAATAACTCCGCGATCATAATCCTGTATGGTTCCACTTACAATTTCAGATGCCGAAGCCGAACCACTGTTAGCTAAAATCACCAGCGGAATTTTTGCATCAATGGCTTCGTTTAATGAATTATAAATTTTATCCCACTCTTTTACTTTTCCTTTTGTGCTTACCACTAACTGACCTTTATCAATAAAAATATTTGAAACATTTACTGCTTCATTTAATAGCCCGCCGGGATTGCCGCGCAGATCAAACACCAAACCTTTCAATTGATTTTTGCTTTCTAATTCTTTCAAAGCATTGGCAACATCTTGCCCGCAGTTTTCGGTAAATTGTGTGAGACGGATGTAACCGATATTATTATTCACCATTCCCCAATAGGGCACGCTGTTTACTTTTACTTCTTCACGCATAAAAGTTTTAAGCTCTGTATTTTTTTCACCCGGGTGCTGTATTAAAATTTTTATCTCGGTGCCGGGTGTTCCTTTCAAAATTTTGCTGATGTCATCTACACTTTTTCCCTTGGTAGATTTTCCTTCCACCTCTAATAAAATATCTCCGGCAATTAATCCGGCTTTGTCGGCAGCGAAACCTTTGTATGGTTCTGCAATAATCATGTTGTCGCCCGACTTGCGAATGATGGCGCCTATGCCGCCGTATTTTCCGGTGGTTTGAAAACGATAACCCTCAATGTCGGCTTCGCTGATGTAGTTGGTATAAGGGTCGAGCGATTCGAGCATAGCATCAATACCGGTGCGCATAAATTTTGCCGGCTCAATGTCATCTACATAATAAGTATTCACCTCTTTGTAGAGTGTAGCAAACACATCGAGGTTCTTTGAAATCTCGAAATAATTATTGTTGCCGGTGAATGCAAAGGGAATAAGTGCTGCGATTACGAGGGCAGCAACAATAAATGGCCTTTTTAATTTTTGTCCCGAAAAAAAGCGGGATTTCACACTCTGTTCATTTTTTGTGTTCAACATCTGAAAATAAATTTTAGCGAAAGTAAAGTAACGCATGAATGGGCGCAAAATTATTTCGACGAGCATCACGTGCGCGTTTGAAGCGAATATCAGCCACGAAGAATTGAAAGATCCAATTCAAATTCAGGAAGCACTTCTTCACCTGAAATTATCTTATTAAATCCTTCGATCACATCAAATGAAAATGGAGAATGGTAAACGAAAACTTTTTCATTTTCCTGATCAATCAACCACGCAAGGCGGCAACCGTTGCTCATGTACATCTGCATTTTATCCTGCATCTCTTCAAGATCATTGGAGGGCGACATAAGCTCTACTACAAAGTCGGGGTACATTGGTGAGTAAGATTTCTTTTCTTTCTCTGTGAGCGCTTCCCATTTTTCTTTTAAGACAAATGAAGCATCTGGACTTCTTATAGAACCATCAGCTAATTTGAATCCTGTGCTTGAATCGAAGAGGTATCCGTGTTTCAACCTGCGATTCCAGTTGTAGAGTTCGCCGCTCAAAGTTGAATTTAAGTAGCCGCCGTAACTAACGGTTGGTTCCATCATCACAATTGTTCCATCGGGTTCTCTTTCAAACTGGTAGGGAGAAGCCCTCATCGAAAACTTCTCGAACTCTTCATCACTCATTTCAAGCAGCGAGGGAAGTGTGAGATAAATTTTGCTTTTGCTTTTGCTTTTTGTTTTGGTGATCATGATTCGAAGGTAAAAAATTTATTCAATAACTGAATAGCGAACCGAAGAAAAAAAATTACTGCTCACGGCACCGCATCCTCCCCATGCCCGCCCCACGGATTGCAGCGCGCAATTCTTTTTACTGCTAACCAGCCACCTTTCAACACACCATATTTTTTAATTGCTTCAATCGCATACTCGGAGCAGGTGGGTGTATAGCGGCATGAATTCGGCAACCACGGAGAAATAATTTTTTGATAGAATTTGATGGGCAGAATAAAAATGCTAATCAATATTTTTTGTAGCCGTTGCATTTTGCGCTGCGAGTTTTTTCATTACCAAAATTACTTTTTCCTGAATCAATGAAAACGATTCAATGGTTTTTGAGGTGTAAATAAAACCAATGATGAGGTGTGTGTTTTTTCCTTTCAATGAATCGTACAGCACTTGTTTATTTAACCGGTATGCTTCGCGAATCAATCGCTTTACTTTATTGCGGTCAACTGCGCGCTTAAAATTTTTTGTTGAAACGGCTATGAGGATTTTGGGGGGTGGTATATTGCTTCTCGACAAGCTCGAA
>JAJAYG010000399.1 GCA_026786335.1 Chitinophagales bacterium
AACCTCGCGCGTGCACAGAGACCTGCAAGCCGGAACACGACTGGCGAAATCGCCCGCAAAAGTGGGTTATTTCTAGTTCACGACAGATTACGGGGTTTGCGAAGACTGGATGGTGGGCGCACCAGGGCTTGAACCTGGGACCTGCGGATTATGAGTCCGACGCTCTAACCAACTGAGCTATGGGCCCTGATATTTTCCTTTCACAAATTTTTAAAATGTGAGCGGCAAATGTAAATACTTAAATTTTTCTGTAGGCAATAAATTCAAGCAAAAAAAACTGTTCGTTTTATTGCTTACTTCATTCACTTAGAAATGATGAATCAAATATTGAATTAACTTCGTAACAAAATTATTAAGTGGATTAAATTTGCAGTCAATGAAAAGAAAATTATACACAGCATTCGTTTTTATATTTTTTATTTCTTCTCTCCATGCTCAAACTCCCGATTGGAGTACCAATATTGCATCAATCGTATACAGCAATTGTTCCGTTTGCCATCACGAAGGAGCCATTGCACCTTTTGCATTAATGTCTTATGCCGATGCAGTTGACAACGGTTTTAATATGCAGTCACAGATTAATGCGAAGAAGATGCCGCCGTGGCCTGCCGATCCAAACTACAGCCACTTTTGGGATGAAAAAGTTTTGAGTGAGGAAGATGTTACTTCAATCAACGATTGGGTTAATAATGGAATGCCATCAGGTGATTTATCTCTGGCTCCACCGACACCGGTATTTAATGGCGGTGCAATAATGACTAATCCTGATGAGGTTTTTAAATTACCTGTTTACACCATTCCTTCGGATACTGACGAGTACAGAAGTTTTGTAGTGCATTCAAATTATACTGAGCCAATGTATATCAACTCAATAGATTTTGTTGCCGGCGATCCTTCATCAGTTCATCACGTAGTTTTTCTTTTCGATACATCAGAAATTTCATGGAACAAAGAAATTGCTGATACGATTCCAGGATACGAAACCGGAGGTTTTGGCAATCCAAGTTTGTATTCAGAAACGTGGGGCGGATGGAATCCCGGAAGAGGTTTAGCATATTTACCACCCAACATGGGATGGGAAATTCTTCCCGGTGCCGATTTTGTTTTTGATATTCACTATGCTCCGGGAAACGTAGGAAAAGTTGATAGCTCAAAGTTGCTTCTTAAATATTGCACACTTCCCGATTCTGATATAAGAAGAGTTTATCAGCAAAGATTTTTAATTCAAACACCACCTTCATTGCAGGATGGGCCATTGAAAATACAACCGAATCAGGTAAAAACATTTCATGAACAATCAATTATTCTTTCAGAAAAATCTTGCCTTGGTGTTGCACCTCACAGTCATTTGATCTGCACTTCGTGGAAAGTATTTATGCTTGATGCTGTTGGCGATACCACCAATATGCTTTACATCCCGCAATGGGATTTTAACTGGCAATACAGTTATATGTTTACACAGGTTATGAAAATTCCGGAAGGAGCTCAATTTTTTGGTGTGGGTGTGTTTGATAACACCACCAACAATCCCAACAACCCTAATAACCCGCCTAAGCTGGTTGAAGCTGGCCCATCAAGTACCGATGAAATGATGAACTGCCGTTTCTGGCTAATGAATTATGAAGAAGGTGATGAGAATATTATTCTTGACAGTGCTTTCTACGGTTTACCAACCGGTACACCAGAAATTTCAAACGCTCTTTCACTAAACATTTTTCCTAACCCTGCCGCTGATGTAATTCATTTTACAGCCGATTTAACAGAACACCAGATTACCTGGGCATTGTATAATTTTTACGGTAGCATTGTTAAATCTTCTAATCAAAAAGGTATTGCCAACGGAATTTATTTTCAATCTCTTGATGTTTCAAAATTGAGCCGCGGAACTTACTTGCTTAAAGTGCAATCGGGTGATAAAGTTGTGAGTGAGAAAATTGAAATTCAATAGTTCATTTTGTTCTTACAACAGAAAAGGAATCAATGCTTTTCTTTCAACAGGATATTCAGTAAACTTTTCTTTATACCATTGGTGATGTGCAATTGCTCGCGGAATAAGATTAGCACATGTCCATACTAAAAATGCAAGTGCCGGAAGATTCCAGCACAACAATGCAAAGCCCGACCACTCAATAATTTCTCCCAATAGGTTTGGGCAGCTTACATATTTAAACAATCCACCATAAGGAATTTTGTACCCCGTTTCATTTCCTTTTCTTAGATGAATTAAAATATTATCAGCTCTCCAATTAATAATCATTCCTGAAATGAAAAGAAGAATCCCACTTATGAATCGAATATCATAAAGCCAGCTAAGATCATAAGAAGCATAGAACACAAAATAAAAACCCAACAGATATCCATTCATCAGGTTAAAAAAAACTGCAGAAAGCATAATCACCAATGGCATTTTCTTTTTCCGAGTTCTAATCCTAAGCGGAAAAATCAAACTTCTGTTGAGGTAATGAATCGTAAATAATCCCACCATTATCAAAACAGGAATTGAAAGAGATGTAATTCTTGGAAACAAAAAAAACCACAGCACCGCAAGAACCGTGAACTCCATAATAAACCAAGCAACTTTATTATTGATCATGGGTTTCCATGATTCTGCTGTGTGCCGGCCAAATGGTGCAGTAATTTTTAGTAAGATTAAAAATGTGATTACAGCAAGCACCATCCAGGCAATCACAATTATGTGATAGCATGAAATCACAATTAAAAATGCTTTCTGAAACATTGACCCTGAAGGATTTTATGTGATGAAAATAAGACGCAGATACATTTCATTCAAAAAGGTTTTTACTTTTATCACATTACCCAAACCCTTTCAACCATGATTCGCAACATTATTTTCGACTACGGTGGAGTAATCATTGATATTGATTATGAAAAAACTATAACAGAATTTGTTAAACTTGGCGTAACAAATTTTGACAGCCACTTTTCTCAGCTCAGGCAATCACAATTATTCGATCTGCTTGATAAAGGAATGATAAGAGAAAAAGAATTTCGCGATGGCCTTCGGGAACAAACCGGTCTTCAACTAACCGACGAACAAATTGATTCTGCGTGGAATGCCATGATCATTGGCATTGGTGAAGACAAGATGCATTTTTTAAGTGAGCTATACGCTGCAAATTATAAATGCTATTTACTAAGCAACACCAATTTCATCCACATCAAACACATCACTAAATACTTGTTGAAGACACATGGCAGATTTAACATTGATTCATTCTTCAACAAAGTCTACTATTCCTGTGTAATTCAAATGCGAAAACCAGAAATAGAAATTTTTAAAAAGGTTATGAATGACAATGACCTGAAGCCCGAAGAAACTCTATTCATCGATGATTCTGCTCAACATGTTGAAACAGCAAAGTCATTGGGCATTCAAACAATTTTGTTTGATACAAAAAGTGATTTGAGAAATGTGATGCTTCCGTTTTTAAATCTTACTCAGCCATAAATTAAAATACACGGCTCACCACTTCTTTTACCGGGCCTGGATTACTCATGGTATAAAAATGCAGCAGCGGAACATTTGCCGCTTTTAATTCTTTGCATTGCTGCACGCACCAATCAATGCCAATCTGTTTTGCTTCGGCATCTGATTTTGATTTTTGAACCTCACCCGAAAACTCTTCGGGAATTTCAATGTGAAACAAACGCGGCAGTGTGTTGATCTGGTTTTTTGAAGTGATTGGTTTTATGCCGGGAATAATTGGAACATTGATTCCAATTTCTCTGCACGTTTTTACAAACTCAAAATATTTACTGTTGTCGAAAAACATTTGCGTGATAATGTATTGTGCGCCGGCATCCACTTTATCTTTCAAATACTTTAAATCACTTTTCATGTTCGGCGCTTCGTAATGTTTTTCGGGATAACCCGCCACGCCAATGCAAAAATCTGTTGGCGTTACTTCGGTTAAATCTTCCTGCAAAAAAATTCCCTTGTTCATCTGCACCGCTTGTTTCATTAAATCTATTGCATGTGCATGGCCACCGGGCTCTTGCATAAAAGTGGTTTCACTTTTATTGGGATCGCCGCGAATGATGAGAATATTATTGATGCTTAAGAATGCCAAATCAATCAAAGCATCTTCTGTTTCTTCCTTGGTAAAACCACCACATACAATGTGCGGCACTGCATCTATATGGTAACGGTTTACAATAGATGAACAAATACCCACCGTTCCCGGCCGCTTGCGAATTACTGTTTTCTCAAATGAACCTTCGGCATTTCTTTTAAAAATAAATTCGGCACGGTGGTAAGTAACGTTGATGAAGGGCGGCTTAAACTCCATTAGCGGATCGAGCGTATCGTAAATTGATTGTATGCTTTTTCCTTTTAGCGGAGGAAGAATCTCAAACGACACCAGCGTTTTATCGGCGTTCTTTATGTATTCGGTAACTTTCATTGTTGTGCAAATATAGTAGGAGAACTGCTTGGGGGAATTTGATGATGAGATGATTTGAGAATGTGAAGATGTGAAAATTGGCAAATGAGGTATTAGGCAAATTTGATGGCTTGATGGGGAAAATTAGTTGGGATTAAGAATATATTGCGGGGAAGAAGGGAAGCAATTAAAAATAAAAAAGAACTCACAAAAAATATTTTGCAATTTCAATTTCATTTGTTTAGTTTTAACTTATTAAGCTAAAAAGTATGCTCACAATTTTTCTTCTTCTGTTCTTATCTGCTCTAAATTGCTAGGTTAGTTTCACTACTTACACACTTACAGACTTACGCATATACGCATGAGCAAATTTTATTTTATTCGAATTCAAAAACCAACAAACCTCACCGGCTAGTAAACTGCACTGCACCTTGCATAAACACCAAGTGCTTAGCAAGACCTTGATGCCAGCGCAACATACAAGTATATGTATGTAAGAGATGTGCAAACTCATAGCGAGAAAATCTCTTGTCGAAAGTGGCAGCGGCAATTAGTAACTTTAGAGTTACAAAAAATTCACCTTCAACTTATTATAATGAAAAAGTTTCTTCTGGTTTTTTACCTCTGTTGCTTGCATTTTCCCCGAAGCCGTGTCTCCTCAAGTGGCTTTGTGCGTGAGCGAGGGACACGGCGTATTTATGTTTTTCGCTCGCAAATTACCAATCGCGGTTACAGTAATTTGAATATTGAAACATCGCAAATGGAGAATGGTATTTATCGTTACTCTCTGATTGCTGATGGTAAAGTGATTGATACAAAACAGATGGTGAAGCAACATTGATTTTTTTTCATTTCCAAAACTAAAACAGCCCCGAAATAAACGCATTAGCGTCAAGCTAAATAGAAAAAAGCTTGATTTATTAAGTCCTCCAAAAAAAATCGGGATAACCTCCGGGACAACATTATGGTAGCAAAAATTATGATAAATTAAATCTTATTAGCCCCATCAGGGCGACATTATCTTATTATGAATCAATGAAAAAAATGACGCCCCTCCCGGGGCTAATTTAAATGACGGCTGATATTCATTCTACCATAATGTCGTCCCTCCGAAACTTCACATACAAGCATGATTAGCTTGACGTGAATGCGAAATAAACGGGGCTGTTTTACTGTTATGATCACTAAATTTTAATTCAATTTAAACGGAGCAATCAATTGAAACTCCGGAATGGTTACCGAAAATTGTTTTCCATCGCTCATGCGCTGCATCAGGTAAGTACCATGCATTCTGCCCATCTCTGTTTTTAAATGGGAGCCCGAAACATATTGGTGAGATTTGCCTGCTTCAATCATGGGTTGCAATCCAACCACTCCTTCGCCTTCTACTTCGCGGGTAACGCCGTAAGAATCGAAGATGAACCAATGGCGGCGCAAAAGTTTAATGGTTTCTTTGGTTTGGTTTTCAATCGAGATGCGGTAAGCAAACATAAATTCATTGTTGAGCGGCTGCGAATATTCTTCCTGGTAAAAAGTTTCTACCGAAATTTTTATTCCCTTGGTGATTTTGATAATCATGCTCATACTTGCAAACGTAAATTTATTTTTCGAAAATACTAATTCTGTTGTTCTGAAAGATTTCAAATCTTCAATTTAGTTCTCAGGCATTCTTGGATCTTTCCAGATCAGTACTTCATTTGTTCGCTCTGTAAAAAAATCGGGCAGCTTGCCATCTCCTTTTCCGGTGATGCCGCCATCGGGCGAGCCAAGCAGGTTGCAGTTTGAATCATACAATTTACTAAACTGATCACAGCATGGAGGACGCACAAAAAAAACTTTCATTCCCTTATAATCATACTCATAAATCGATGGTGGCGGACTAGCCGGTTGTTTGTTTTGGTATTCAGTTACCATGTTCTGTATGCATTGCGGAATGGGATTGCCTTCACTGTCGGTACATCCTTTTCCTTTCAACAACATGACAGATAAAATAATGAGTGAGAAAATTTTCATGAAAATTTATTTGCAGCTAAAATATGAATTGCTAAATGAAGCCGGAATATTTTTCACAAATCTGCAATGGAAAAAAAATAATGGTTATTGC
>JAJAYG010000400.1 GCA_026786335.1 Chitinophagales bacterium
ATTGATGCGGATGAAAGGAGTTGTAATCCTTAACCCAATCGTCACTGAGTTGCTTTACTTGTTTAAGGTTGTTTCCGAAACCAATCGCATTTGTTGCCACATTTTTATTTCAACTGAAATAAACAACCATCTTCTTTTTATAATATTCCTCCCCGAAGAACTCTGAAACAGGGAGCCTCTTACATTATGCCACCTATTTCAAATATGAATCGCGAGAATCCCCTTTAAAAATTTTCGCCTTCAAGAGTTCGTAAAACTCTTTCAATAAATCTGTTTGATGAATATTCCGGAGCATATTGACACACCAATTCCGGACTAATGTGACCCACCCATTCCGGAGCAATGTGACCCACCCTCCGAAAAAAGATTTCGGAGTAAACTGACCCACCCCTGGGATTTGGATTTGATGCAAAAACCATTCGCTTTGATTTACATAAAATCAAAGTGAACATGGCATCAAAAGCAACCCAGAAGCAAAAAGATAAATTAAAAAACTTATTGGCTTTGCAAATAAAACACAAAGATATGGCAGGAGAAAAAATTAAAAATATACTTTCGCATGCATCTGGCAACTATGCATCTATAGGAGGTTTGAAAGTGGAAACAGAAAACGGCTGGTTTGTCGCACGTCCTTCGGGAACCGAAAATATTTATAAAATCTATGCAGAAAGCTTTTTAAATAAAGGTCATTTGAAACGAATCCTTGAAGAAGCGGAGAATATTGTGAATGCTGCGTTAGAAATCAAAAAGGAAACCGCATGAAATTGAAATTAATCCCCACAACACATGAACTCATATCCAATATGAGGGAATTTTTTCAAATAAACACTGCTGATACTGCTTACCGGAATGAGGAGCCACTGAGGGCTGAAATATTTAGTTCCATTGAAATGGAACATGCGGGTAGAGCGTTAGCTGGAAGACATAAGTTAAGTACAAAACCGGCAAAGGATTATTTACTCAAGCGACTGGCCGATAATGAAATTATTTTACAAGAAGTTCGCAAACTTCTTACCGACTCCATTAAAAAAAAATATCAGATTACGCCTGCGGCAGAATGGCTATTGGATAATTTCTATTTAATTGAAGAACATATTCGTATTGCCAAAACACATTTTCCGAAAAATTATAGTGAGGATCTGCCGCAACTTTCAAACGAGCAATCCGGAAGTATAACGCGCATTTATGATATTGTTCTCCAAATCATTTCTCATAGTGATGGAAGAATTGATTTAGAAAACCTGAATAGATTTATTGTGGCATATCAAACAGTAACCCATCTGAAATTGGGAGAATTGTGGGCGATACCCATTATGCTTCGACTCGGCCTGATTGAAAACATTCGTCGTGTTTCCGCACGAATTGGTATTGACAAAGTAGATAGAAATCTGGCGGATTATTGGGCAAAACAAATGATTGAAACCGCCGCAAACACACCTGAAAATCTTATATTAGTGATTTCAGATATGGTAAGATCGAATCCTCCTATGGTGGGTGCATTTGTATCGGAATTAACACGTCAATTACGCGGGAAAGGAAATGAGCTTTCATTGGTGTTGAATTGGATAGAACAACAATTATCAGGGAGCGGATTAACCAGCAATGAGTTGGTGAATGCAGAAAATCAAAAGCAAGCTGCTGAACAGGTTTCCATAAGTAACAGTATTGGAAGCCTTCGTTCACTTGGTGCAATGGACTGGCGCGACTTTGTTGAAACGCACAGCATAGTTGAACAAACATTACGTGAGGACAATGAAGGAATTTACGGTTTAATGGATTTTGCTACCCGCGATAGCTACCGGCATGTTGTGGAGATGATCGCAAAAAAAAGCGATCTGCATGAATATGAAGTTGCACGAAAAGCGATTCAATTAATGCAAGAAAATGTTTCACATCATGATCATGATAAGCGGACAGCTCATGTTGGTTACTACCTGATTGATCAAGGTTTGATTCAATTAAAAAAAATTGCGAAGGTGAAAATATCGGCTTCGCAGGTGATTCGGGATTTTGCAAAAAAATATGCATTCTCAATTTACCTCACTTGTATTTTGTTAATCACGATTGCAATCAGTTCGCTCATTTTACTAAATACGTATTCAACTACAAATAACAATTGGCTGTTGCTGGTTATAGTTTCTCTTTCATTATTGGCTTCAAGTCAGCTTGCTATCTCAGTGGTTAATTTTTTTTCTACCTTATTGGTAAAGCCAAACTTATTACCGAGAATGGATTATTCACGGAACATTCCAATAGGTTCCAAAACTATGGTGGTAATTCCTGCCATGTTAACTACCATCGAGGAAATAGAAAATTTGATCGAGGCTTTGGAAGTTCGATTTCTTGCAAACAGAAATGATAATCTGCATTTTGGTTTATTAACGGATTTTACGGATGCTTCGCAGGAAATCCTTTCTGAAGATGAGGCGCTTGTTAATTCAGCAAAGCAAGGAATTGAAGAACTGAATAAAAAATATAATAGAGAAAAGAAGGATCTGTTTTTTCTATTCCATCGTCCGCGCTTATGGAATTCCCGTGAGAATGTATGGATGGGATATGAAAGAAAACGCGGAAAACTTTCCGATTTTAATTCATTATTGCGTGGCATTTCAAAAGAAAAATTTTCAATAGTAAATGGTGACCAATCTGTTTTCCCGCAAATAAAATATGTAATAACCTTAGATGCTGATACGCAATTGCCGCTTGGTTCCGCATGGAAATTAGTCGCTACAATGTCTCATCCGCTGAATCGTGCTTGGTATGATGAAAAAAAGAAAAGAGTCACAAAAGGTTATGGCATCCTGCAACCCAGGATCACAGTGAGTTTGCCGGATATAACGGGTTCACGATATATGCGCATGCATGGCAATGAGCCCGGCATTGATCCCTATACGCGCGCCTCATCTGACGTTTACCAGGATTTATTTGGCGAAGGTTCTTTTATCGGAAAAGGAATTTATGACGTAGCTATTTTTCAAAAAACGCTGAATGGAATATTTATAGAAAACAGCATCCTGAGTCATGATTTGTTGGAAGGTTGCTATATACGATCAGGTTTATTAAGTGATGTACAACTATTTGAAAAGTATCCGTCTACTTATGAAGCAGATATGAAAAGGCGGGAACGATGGATTCGTGGTGACTGGCAGATTTTCGCCTGGTTTCTTCCTTTTGTTACGGGACCCAAGAAGTATTGGAACAAGAATCCGATTTCCGGATTATCACGCTGGAAAATATTTGACAATATCAGGCGCAGCCTTGCCCCCATTGCATTTACAGCATTACTGCTGTTAGGCTGGTTTGCTATGCCCGATCCTTTATTATGGACGGTTACTGTTTCGTTAATTATTATTTTTCCAATTCTTATAACTTCACTCTGGGATACCATCAGAAAGCCCCTCGATGTTACATTAAAATATCACATCAAAAACTCATTTCATAATCTGACTCAGGTTTCGGTAAAAACTTTATTTACCTTGATCTGCCTTCCTTATGAAGCCTCTTCAAATTTGATGGCAATCATACGCACATTGTGGCGAATGATCATTACAAGAAAAAAATTACTTGAATGGAATCCATCATCCAATTTAAAAACCCTTTATCAAACAAATTTAATTGCATCCTATGCTTCTATGTGGATTGAACCTGTAATTACCTCGGTTGTATTTATTTGGTTAGTCATCTTTTCTCCAGAAAAAATATGGATCGCAGGACCAGTTTTATTGCTTTGGCTTATGGCTCCTTTAATAACCTGGTTTACAAATAAGAATCTAAAAAAACAAGTCAGTAAA
>JAJAYG010000401.1 GCA_026786335.1 Chitinophagales bacterium
GCACAAATCACAAAGCAGTTATTCAATTTGCTGAAGGATGTAAGAAAGAATTTTGCCGATGAAGAAAATATTGCACCCTATATGATTTGTCATGACTCAACGCTAAATGAGCTTGCCCTTTTTCTCCCGCAGGATATTGCAGAAATGTCTTTGATCAAAGGAATGGGTGATCGCACTTTAAATAAGTATGGCGAAACTTTTTTAGAAACCATTCAGGCCTTCAGCAATGAACATGAGTTGTCAAGCAGAATCATGTTAAAAGAAGAAGAGATAAAAAAATTGAAGCAATCGAAAAAGAGTAAACCAAAAGAAGCGGTTGATACAAAAACACAAAGCTTCAATCTTTTTCAATCGGGAAAATCTGTTTCGGAAATTGCAGTTGAAAGAAGCATGTCACCTTCTACCATTGAATCGCACCTTTCGCATTTTGTAAAATTGGGCAAGCTCGATGTAAATAAATTTGTTACAAAAGAAAAATTTGATTTAATAAAAGAGGCAATACAAAAAACTGCTGAGCCGGGATTGGGTCCAATAAAATTTAAGTTGGGTGATCAGGTTAGCTATAGCGAAATCAGGTTTGTGATTGCAGCAACACAGCGTGATAAAAATTCTTCGTAAAAAATATTCTTGTTATTTGGTGTTGTGAAAATCTTTTTATATTTGCTAAGCGTTTGCTGGATTCAACTTATTTAAACCCCTCACCAAATGAAATCAAATCTACTCTCCCGAATCGCAGTTCTCTCTCTCTCTTTCTCTCTCTGCTTTTGCATTCTCGCCTTACGAGTTGAAGCACAGTGCGGCACCTGCACAGGAAGTTGCACGTATACTAACATCTCAACTTCACTTGCCGGCGGATGGGAGAAAAGTTTTGACATATACGATCAGGATCTTGATGATGTCGCCTGGGGTTTCACGGCAATTGACGATGATGATGCCGATACAAAACAAGATGACGGAATTGTAATCGTTGGCACGGCGAAGAGCACAACGACAGGGTATGACGTAGCCATCTTGCGTTTGGATATGAATGGTTCACTGTACACTGGCGGTTCTTGGGGATCTGATGGAATTATCACCTGGAATGATGATGGCAACAAGGAGGATGCTGCGTATGCCGTAGTTCAGGCATCAGGCAACAACGGAGACCTTTACATCTGTGGCGCAGCAAGAACAAAATTGACCTCAACTGAAGCGAGAAGCAAGAATGTTTGGGTAGGGCGACTAGAAACAGATGGCGACTTCGCTTGGACTAAGTACTATGGCAGCACCACAGGCAATGAAGCGGCGTACGATATCAAGGAAGATCTTGACGGTGATGATTTCATCTTGGTGGGCAGTGCCACAAAGGAAGGCACGCATGTACCTTCCGAAGTTCACACTGATGGTGACTATTACGTATTAAAGATAGAAGATGATGGCGACGTAATAGATTATAATGTTTATTATGGTGATAACGACTGTGGAGGTAATGACTATGCTACCAGCGTTGCAATTGATGGCGTAACCGGCGAGTATGTGGTTACCGGATTTTGCAAATCTTGTGATCCAATAAGTCATGTCTGTGATCCTCCAGAAAATCCACCTGTCAATTCTCAGGTTTACTTATTAAAAATTCCTGATGAAGACATCAGTGACGAGACAAATACGACGAAGATAACAGACGGGAATATTGATGCTAGCAAGAAAGATGATTTCGGATCATACAGCGTAATTCAAACCCAAGAAACATTTGGTACGTTCACTTCATCTGATGGTTTTATTTCAGCGGGGTTGCAGCATCCGGGCAGCACTTACGACTGCTTTGATGGTGGTACACATAATTTTTGGGTGATTGGAACAGTTAACAGCTTATACGGAAATTCAAACTTTATCACGTCTTGTATTGAAGGTTGCTATGTACAGTATGATGCGAGTACCCGCGATTTCGGGGGTGGTGTTTATGGCGGTACAAAGAATGATGTTGGTCATGGCGCAGCTCAAACGTGTGACGGGATGTTCCTGGTTGCCGGAATAACTAAATCCAACAATCAGGTCGAATCGTGTACTTTTCCTGACTGTCAGGTATGTTGCAATCATTATTGCAGTACTCCCACAGAAGATATCTGGCTGATAAAGGTGAACAGCAGCGGCACTCTACAGTGGAGTGAATCAATCGGCACATCCGGTCATGATGGCGTTTATAAGTTTGGACGTTTACCTGACGGTTCATTTCTTTTGGTAGGATACACACCGAATGGGGGTGTTTCAGATTTTTATGTTGTCAAGTTTGAGCTTACAGCAACATGTGCAAAACCGGTAGGATTATCCACTCAGGTTAGCGGCTGTGGTGCTACTGTTAGCTGGACTGTTGACCCTTGCGTGCCGAGTTATATTTTGAAATATAAAAAAGCATCATCATCAATCTGGACAACTGTTGATCCTGCTTCAAGTCCATATACATTCTATAACAACACATCAAGTAATGCAAACTACGTCTGGACCGTGCAAGCGCGTTGTTCACCGGGAAACATCAGTGATACAGCAATGCGTGGAATTCAAAACCTATCACATTGCGCTAAACTTTCATATCAATACAATAAGGATTATATCAGCCAATTAATTTCAGTATATCCGAATCCATCCAGCGGAGCTATAAAAATATCAATTGATCTCAGGCGCACGATTGATGAAGACATAGCTATTCTGATTATTGACCTTGCCGAGAGGGTTCTCGATTCTTTTAATGAAAGCATCAGCGAAGGAAAACTTGAGAAGGAAATCAGCATTGCGAAGTTACCAGCAGGGCTGTACTTTATCCAAACAACTATAGCTGGCGTTACATACCGATCAAAAGTTGTCAAAGAATAATTTAACAATCCCAAATTAAAAATAAGGCAATGAAAAAGATATTTCTCTTAATTACCGCTTGTTGTGGATTTCTCCAAACAATTAAAGCGGATCAATGGACACAAAAAGCAGATTTTGCTGGAGTTTATGTTTTAGGGTATTCCGCAGCATTTTCAATAAATGGGAAAGGTTATTTTGGCACGGGTGGCGGACTAAAACAATTATGGGAGTATGACCCGAATAGTGATACATGGATGCAGAAGGCAGATTTTGGAGGTGAAGGAAGAGAAGCTGCTGTAGGATTCGCCATAGGTAGTAAGGGATACATTGGCACCGGAGAAAATGGCTCAGGAAATCGCTACAAAGATTTTTGGGAATACGATCCCCAACTTAATCAGTGGCAACAGAAAGCGGACTTCTCCGGAACTAAACGGGCATTTGCTTTCTCATTTTCTATTGGAACAAAAGGATATGTCGGCGGCGGTATAACTGGTACGGCTTATAAGGGCGATTTTTGGGAATATGACTCTCAAACAAATGCATGGTCGCAAAAAGCAGATTTTGGTGGCGGTGTGAGAATTGGTGCTATGAGTTTTGTCATTGGTGAGGAGGGATACGTTTGCGCAGGACGGGGTTCAGACTACAAAAATGATTTATGGCAGTATGATGTATCTGCCAACGGATGGACACAGCGGGATGACCTGCCTGGAAGTCCAAGAGTAACAGGGATTGGTTTTTCAATTGGGAGCTTAGGATACGTGGGTCTTGGTGAGAACATGGGATACTTTGACGATTTTTGGGAGTATGATCCTTTATTAGATTCATGGACGCAAAAAACAGACTATGGTGGCACGGGTGGTCCGGCGTGCTCGGCATTTGTAATTGACAATAAGGGATATGTTGGGATTACTGCAGGGAATAACTACAAAGAATTCTGGCAATACACTCCTGATTGTATCGGCATCATCGTCTATTCAGATGCAGATAGCGACGGTTATGGTAACATCAACAATAGCTACTTTGCGGGCAATTGCATTATTCCAAGCGGCTATGTATCTGATAGCACTGACTGCAATGACGCCGATCCAAGCGTTCACCCCGGTGCAACAGAAGTTTGCAGCAACGCAATTGATGATAACTGCGATGGAGTGATTGATGAAAACTGCTGCAGCATACCGGCAGGTCTTGCAACAACAAACATCACAGCAACCAGCGCTCAATTAAACTGGAACACGGTTGCAAGCGCAACCAAATACAAGTTACAATATAAGCGGGATACTACCGATGCACCCTGGATAACTGTAACAATCAATGCACCTAATACTTCAACTGTAATTACCAATCTAATTGCAGGCAAGAAATACAAATGGAAAGTGCGAAGCGTGTGCGGCAGTGAGAAGTCAGCGTTTTCTCCTATAGTAAAGTTTACAACATTGCTGCGCCTTGGAAGTGAAACTACTCAAGCAAGTTCAGTGGAAGTTTATCCTAATCCATTTTCATCTTCGAGCACAATTTCATTTTTGGTTAATGAAAACTCTCTTGCAGTCATTGAACTCTTCGATTTGAAAGGAACAAAAATAAAAACCTTGCTGAATGAATTTGTTGAAGCAGGCAGTCATGAGATTCCGCTTGATCGCGAACAACTTAATTCAGGTATCTACCTGCTGCAAATGAAATTGAGTGAAAAAATTATTGTACTGAAAATTGTCATTGAATAAATTCACAGTAAAAATTAATATCATGTCGAACTTTAAAAAAACCATAAAAAATTTTGTGAGATCCCGATTTTTTTCGGGAAAAACAAAAACTTTTCTTCTTACATGTTCCGCTTTAAAAATGAACTCGAAGGATTTGCAATCTCCAATTTAAACGTAAATGTATTTACCA
>JAJAYG010000402.1 GCA_026786335.1 Chitinophagales bacterium
CTCTAATTTCGATAATGATGAAGGCCCCACAGGTAAAGAATACATTCTCACCCGCCTCTGCTCCGATATGCAAACAAATGCCGGTCAATTAGGTTTTTTTCATATCGAAACCAGAGAAGATCCCACTACATTAAGTTCTAAATTCCTGATTGATAACAAAGGTTTTACCGGCGTGGGAAAAACATTCAACATGGTGGGTACCACTTTCAACGGCCCGCTACGCCGCCTTCATGTTGATGATGCTGCTGATGCGCCGCAGTTCCGCATCTCTCAATCTTATGATCTCGATCCTGCTTTCGGTGTGTTCACCGATTTTCAAACCACCGCTGCGGGTGATCTCTGCATTAACCCGCAAAATGCTGCAACCGATAAATTTGTTGGAATCAATCTTTCTGCTGCTACTCCCCCTACTTCTACACTCGACATCAATGGTGATTTGCGAATCAGAAATATTGCTGCTAATCCTGCTCTTACATCTGTTTTAGTGGTGGATGCAAATGGGTTGGTGCAGAGTAGAACTTTACCTAACAGCGGTAACGTTGCTGCTTGCCTCTCTGGCTTGCAAAATAATTACGTTACTAAAATTACCAATTCACTTACTAATGAAATTTGCAACAGTCAGATTTTTGATGATGGTACAACAGTAAAAATTGTTCACTCTCCCCCTGCAGCACTTGGTTTTGTAAATATCAAAAATGATTTATTCGGATCGGGATATACAGCTGCATTGCAAGTAGAGAACACTAACAATGCTATGGGTAGTGCTTTAGTTCTTGCAGGTAAATTTAGAGCCATGTATGCTGTAGCCGATGGGCAGTTTGGTGGTAATGAAAAAGGAATAGAAACGTATGCTCAGGGAAGTTCTTCATCAAATTCCAATAACACAGGCACCTATTCAATGGCAAAAAATGCAACCACCAACAACATGGGTGTTGCCGGATATGGTTACAGTTATCAAGGGCAAAACATAGCAGTAAACAACATTGGTGTGTTTGGTAAAGCCAATGGAGCTTCCTCTTTCAATGCTGGCATTTATGGTGACATAGGTACTTTAGGTGCTGGCAACTGGGCCGGTTACTTTCTCGGCCCTGTTATGGCAAGTAGCTATTCCATTTTACCTTCGGATGCTGCATTTAAAAAAAATATTAAATCAATTGAAGGTGCCTTAGATAAAATCTTATTACTCAAGCCTGCAACCTATGAGTACGATACAGAAAAATTCAGCTATAAAAATTTTTATGGGGGCACCACTCCGGGTTTTATTGCTGATGAGGTGGCTGAGATTATTCCCGAAATTGTAAAGAAGTGTAATGACCCGGTGCTGTATGATTCATTGGGTAATCAAATCAATGAAGTTCTTACTTATAATGGATTGCAGATTGATGGTATCATCCCATATCTTGTAGCTGCCATCCAGGAACTAAATTCTAAAGTTGATGGATGCTGCAATAGTGGCATGCGCCTTCAGGATCAGGGCAATAATCCATCGCAGTCAATAAAAATTATTTCAGAAGCAACAGCATTACTAGGAGATGCGAGACCTAACCCTGCCGATGGCAATACTATTATCACAGTTAAAGTCCCTGAGAAAATCAGTGAAGCAATAATTGGTTTTACTGATCAGTTAGGCAAAGAAGTTTTTAGAGAAGCAATTACCAACCGCGGTTACAGTGATTTGAATATTGAAACTTTGCAACTGGAGCAGGGTGGTTATCATTATTCTTTGATTGCTGATGGTAAAATCATTGATACGAAGCAGATGGTGAAACAACATTGATTTTTTTCATTACCCCAAAAAAACAACCCTTATAAAATCGGGGCTGTTTTAAAACAAAAAAGCTGTCCCAAAAAAGCGGGACAGCTTTTTTATTTCCATTCAAAAAAATTATCTCACCAGTGTAACATTTCCTTTCAACTCAAAAGTATCATCGCTGAGGAAATGACCTGAATAGTAATAAACATAAACACCAACGGGCTGATCGGTGCCGTTAAGCTTTCCATCCCAACCACTCAATTGATTTCCCGAATTGCTGGTGTAAACTTCTTGCCCCCAACGGTTGTAAACTTTTAGTTCATAATCTTTTACTATGCTGCCGAGCGGGTGAAACAAATCATTTGCTCCATCATTATTCGGCGAAAAAGCAGATGGCAATTCAACCACGCAATGATTGATGAGGTACATGCTATCTACTCCCGTGCAACCAAAGTTATCTACCTGCACCCACACAAACCCCGATTCGCCGGGCATCACAAAATTTATATCCTTGGTAGTTTCTCCATTCGACCACAAATAAGAATCGCCATCAACATTTGAAGAAAGAAAAATTACTTCGCCCTTACACAAAACAGTATCGGTTCTTAAAGCAGGATGCGGAATATCATTTACTACGAGCGTAATTGCATCATCCCCATTTCCGCAGAAACTATCAACTACAGAAAAGGTAACATCATAAGTTCCCGGGTTTGTATAAATGTGTGTTGCATCTTGCGTGGTTGCAGATGCGCCATCGCCAAACGTCCAGATAAAACCGGCACCTGCACCTATTGATGCATCGGTAAACTGAATTTCAACTCCAACACAATATGGCGGCGGACTAACATCAAGCGCTGCAGAAAAATTTGGATGAACAATAATTGTTTGTGAAAAATTATCGAAACAAGTTGGGCCCACCTGAATGGTAAGTGTTACAACATAAGTTCCCGGTCCGGGATAAGTATAGCTTGGATCTTTTACTGTTGAACTTCCGCCATCGCCGAATGTCCATGCGTAACTGAGAACAGTTCCTACAGAAAGATCGGTGAATTGAACAGGTTGCCCTTCGCAAATAATTGCAGGTGAGTAACTAAAGTTTGCATTGTAAATTGGTGTGGTGATGGTAATAATTTTGGTAACAATGCAACCTAAATCGTTGGTGATAATAACAGTGTAAGTTCCTGCGGGAAGATTGGAAACTGCATCGGCTAAAACATTATTTGATGAATGAATGGTATCGCCACTTGAGTTTACAAAAACAAAATCATATTGCTGAGTTGCATCATCAGGCGTTGCAGTAATAGAACCATCGTTGCTGTTTTCGCAAGAGAGATTTACGGTTTCAAATTCAACAGGAAATGAACCAACAACAATGGTAATGGTATCGGCAGAGAAACCGCATGATGCTGTATTAACAATGTAAGTTGTGGTTACATCGGGCGTAACCGTGATGGCATATCCGGTTCCTGCATCTTGTCCATCAAGTGTGTACCATTGCGGAGTGCCTGCAGCAAATGGCACGGGTGCATAAGGAATATCAGAAATATCATAGCTGTTTCCATTGGGTGTAAAACGTTTCCCTTCATTTTGTGCAGTCCATAAGTCGGGGAAATTTCTGCCCGGAACAATTACAGCATTAGCACCGGTTTTATCCTGCAATCCCATAATTGCATAACCGCCATTCCAAAATGTGCAGGCAACTTTGTAACCTGTATGTATCTCAATAAGATTTGAAGTTTCATAAATTACAATCTGCCCTGTTACCAATGAATCATTGCACTGTGATCCCGGACTTGAACTATACATAGGTACACTGCACCAACTGTAAACAAAAAAACGATTGGGTGCTGTACCAAAAGTTCCGAATGCAAGTGTACCGAATGGATTTACCGATGGATCAGTATCCTGCCACGGGCCATAGATTGCATTGTTTGGATTTACAGGTGAAGGCGAAGCATCTGTAATCTGCCACGGAGAATAGGCATTGGCAAGTGTTTGATCGAATGTGATATAGCTGTTAGTGGAAAGCACCACTTTACTGTAAGTGTTTCCAAAAAATTTAAAGTTGAAACCAAGAGTTACCAATTGGCTGTAAGTATCATCAGCAATATTGAGTACTGTTCCGGTGCTGCCCGAATCAATTGTTACAGTGAGTGTTACAGGGCTGCCGGGTAAACAGATAAATGTATCGCAACAGGCATGAATAATTTGTTGGGCTTTTACAAAAGTTGTTAAAGACAATATGAAAGCAGAAACAAGGAGTATTTTTTTCATAATTATTTTAGTGGGAATAAAATTAGTGAAATAATGCGATCAAACTTAACAAGTATTTATTCAATCAGACAAACAATCTCTTCAAATCGTTGTACACAATAAACAAGCTTACCAACTAAGCCGTTTCAGGAAGCATTCGGCCTTCGATAAGGTGATGGAAATGAAAAGGTTTGATCACTCTCCAATTTACATCATTGAATTGGTCGCCGAAAATGAGGTAGTTCTGAAGCCGCACATTTTTCATTTGATTAAGCACATGCTCACGAAAATTTATGAGTGCGATCCAGCCACCTTGATCTCGAATATCTTCATACCATTCTTCATAATAACAATCATCTGATTCGTGAAAGTTTAAAACATTTTCACCAATGAGTACGAACTTTGAAATTCCTTTTTCGATAAACGGATCAATTACATCGCGCTTGAGAAACATAATGTCGTTGTCAATCGCATCATTCCACTCCCCTATTAATTCAATAATTACAAAGTGATAATTGTAATCGGCAAACAGAACTTTAAGGTAAAGTGTGGGTGAACCAAATGCATCCCATTGCGGATGAATGTAAAAGTTATAGATGGTGTTGGTGAATTCAAACTCACTGTAAGTGCGTTTGAAAAACGGTGATTGC
>JAJAYG010000403.1 GCA_026786335.1 Chitinophagales bacterium
ACCCATCGCACCTCGAAGCAGTGAACCCTGTAGTGAGTGGTTTTACGAGAGCAAAAGCCGATACACTTTATGGCGGCGAATATGATTTTATTCTTCCGCTCATTATACATGGTGATGCTGCAGTTGCAGGCCAGGGTGTGGTATATGAATGTTTGCAGATGAGTTTGTTGAATGGATATTCTACAGGTGGCTCCATTCATTTTGTAATCAACAATCAAATTGGTTTTACTACAGATTTCGATGATGCGCGCTCCTCAAATTATTGCACGAGTTACGCAGCAACTGTTCAAGCGCCCGTGATGCACGTGAATGGTGATGATCCCGAGGCAGTAGTATTTGCTGTAGAACTTGCAGTGGAATACCGGCAGCGATTCAATAAAGATATTTTTGTTGACATGGTTTGTTACCGCCGCTATGGACACAATGAGGGTGATGATCCAAAATTTACGCAGCCAAAAATGTATGAGGCCATTGCGAAGCATGTGAACCCGCGCGAAGTTTATTCGAAAATTTTAATTGACCGCGGTGATATCGAAGCTGAGATGGCAAAGGAGATGGATAAAAATTTCTGGAAGCAACTGCAGGATCGTCTCGACTTTGTAAAACAACATCCGCTTCCTTACCAATATCAAAAGCCAGAATTGGCATGGCGCACACTGCGTAAATCGAAACCCGAAGATTTTGATCAGTCACCCGATACTTTTATTTCGGAAGAAACTGTAAAACTTCTTGCACAAAAACTCACTCACATTCCTGAAGGATTTGATGCGCTCCCAAAAATCAAACAGATATTACAGAGAGGAAAAGATTTTTTTGATAAGGAAGGAAAGATAGACTGGAGCTGGGGTGAGTTGATGGCGTACGGAAGTTTATTACTCGAAGGTCACGATATTCGCCTGAGCGGACAAGACACTATTCGCGGAACATTCTCACACCGCCATGCAGTGCTTTATGATGAAACAAATAATGAAGGATACAATCGCTTGAGTGATCTTAATACTTTAAAAATTTCTGGTAGTGAAAACATAAGTTCAAATGCGTCAGCAACTCTCCCCCTTTTCAAGGAAGAGTCGGAGGGGGTTAAAAAGGGGGAGTTAAATGCGCTAGCCGTTCTCCCCCTTGATAAGGGGGAGTTAGAGGGGGATCAATTAGTGCAACAAGCAAAATTTCACATCTACAATTCTTTGCTTAGTGAATTCGCAGTGCTTGGTTTTGAATATGGCTACTCACTCGCCAATCCAGATTCACTTACGTTATGGGAAGCACAGTTCGGTGATTTCAGTAATGGTGCACAAACAATCATTGATCAATTCATTTGCCCGGGTGAAACCAAATGGAATCGCATGAGTGGCATCACTTTATTATTGCCGCATGGTTATGAAGGTCAGGGTGCAGAACATTCAAGTGCGCGCCTCGAAAGATATTTGCAGTTGAGTGCTGACTTTAATATTTCAGTGGTGAATATTACATCACCGGCAAATTTCTTTCATGTATTGCGCAGGCAATTAGCAAGGCCATTCAGAAAACCATTGGTAGTAATGAGCCCTAAAAGTTTATTGCGCCATCCGCGATGTGTGAGTGATTGGAAGGAGTTAACACAAGGCGGTTTTAAAGAAGTGATTGATGATGCAATGATCACCGATGCAATAAAAGTGAAACGTGTTTTGCTCTGCAGTGGAAAAATTTATTTTGATCTTCTTGAAAGAAAAGAAAAAACACAACGAAACGATATCGCCATCATACGTGTAGAGCAGTTGTATCCTCTGCCACAAAAACAATTGGATACACTGGTTGCTAAATACAAAACAGCAAATTTTATTTGGGTGCAGGAAGAACCCTACAACATGGGAGCGTATTCATTTCTAAAAATGAATTGGAAACTTAAGGATAAAGAACTCTACGGTATTACCAGAAAAGCAAGTGCTGCTGCAGCAACCGGCTATTCAAAGCTGCATGCGAAGGAGCAGGAGGAGATTGTTGGGAAGGCGATGGAGTAAATTTTATTTTCCCTTATTATAATATTTACAAACCCCATTCATCACACACTCGGGGCAATCAGGATTGGTTGGTCTGCAAATTTCTCTTCCTAAAAAACTCATTGCCATTCCTGCATCCCAATCTTTTTGAGGCAATGCCTGCATGAGCTGGTCTTCAATTTTTTTAGGATCATCACCTTCTGCAATTCCTAATCGTGGTGCCACACGCAGCACATGAAGATCAACAATTACACCTTCTGGTTTTTCGCCTGCTTCGCGGCGAATTACGTTCGCAGATTTTCTTCCAATGCCTGGTAAAGAAGAAAGTTCTTTTATAGAAAGTGGAATTTCTTTTTTCTTTTTAAGTTGTTTCGCAATTTCAATTAACCAAACTGCTTTCTTATTAAAACCCGGAACACCTTTGATCAATGGATAAAGTAATTCGGGGGATGAATTTGATAAGGATTCAAAATCGGGAAGTGATTTGAAAAATTTTGGTGACAGCTGATTAATGTATTTATCGGTTGCTCTTGCTGAAAGCACCACTACCACAATCAGCTGATAGATGTTGGAATAATAAATCGGATGTTTTTTGTTTTTGTATTTTTTCAGGAGCGGCTTTACGGCTTCTTCCCAAATAACTTTTGCCATGCTTAATTTTTTTTTGCAACGAAACTCAAAAAAATGTATTGGTGAATCTCACCTGAATTTATCTATCCGGCATGTTCTAAACCTGTTTGTCAATTAAAAGTTGAGGCAACGACTGAAGAAATTACATTGTGATTACATCTGAATTTTATTTAGCAACTCATCAAGTTCATCTTTATCAAGCGATGCTTTTTCAGATTTATCATAGATGGAAAGCATTAAAATATTTTTTGCAGAAACATGAATGTGGGTTATAACTCTTGCTCCACCACTCTTCCCTTTTCTTTATGAAGCAACTGCCAATCTGATTTTGTAACAACTTTTGCCGAGAGAAATTCCCTGAAAAGGGTTTTCGGAAAGTTCATCTCCCAATTCATTAATTTCTCTTTTAAGTAAAGGATATTTTTTGATGAGCCGTTTCAATTGAGTATCAAAAGGCGGAATGGTAAGTACATTAAATTTCATCAAGCAATTGTTTCAACGGTTTTGCTTTAAGTTTTCCGGCCTTGGCGAGATTCAGGTTTACAATTGCTTCATTCATTTCACTAAGTAGTTTTGCTTTGGAAGCAGAAAGTAGTTTTGTTTTTGTAAACGGCAAACTCTCCAATAGCTCCACAACGAAATCTGCTTTGCTGTCTTTTACATCAACGAGTAATTTCATGTTATCAATTTCAGCCAGTAAAGTTAAGAGATTTTGGAAAAGTTCATTTCTATACATAATCTTCATCTCCGCTTATTGTCATATAGGTTTACCCTTTCACCTTTCTTAGTTTTCAAAAGTATTCTGCTTGTGAGTTACTTCAATACATAAACTATCTTCACCACCATGTTCAATAGAGCTATAACTAAAAAACCCTGCTCTCATTTTGCAGATGGAATCACCACAGCCAATCTTGGCAAACCTGATTTCAATTTAGCATTAAACCAACATACAGATTATATCGCCGCATTAAAATCATGTGGTCTTGAAATTACAGAACTCGATGCCGATGAAAATTTTCCTGATAGTTGTTTTACAGAAGACACAGCAGTAATTACAGATGAAGTTGCGGTGATCACCAATCCCGGTGCACAATCACGAAGAGATGAAATTGTTTCTATGATTTCTGTACTAGAGCAATTCCGTAAGCTTGAATTCATCGAGCCACCCGGCACACTGGAAGGCGGTGATGTGATGCAATTAGAAAAACATTTTTACATCGGGCTTACTGACCGCACCAATGAAGATGGAGCGCATCAGCTTGGAAACATTCTCTCAAAATATGGTTATCAATACACTGTGATTCCGGTTACAGCGGCGTTGCATCTTAAAACAATTGTAAACTACATTGGTAATAATAATCTGTTGGTGACTAAAGAATTATTTTCTCATCCCGCTTTCAATACATTCAATAAAATACTTGTTCCTCAAAATGAAATGTATGCTGCCAATTGTTTACTCATCAACAACAAACTTATTATCCCAGCAGGATTTATTCAGGTGAAAACTGAATTACAAAAACTCAACTATGATTTAATTGAACTCAACATGAGTGAGTTTGAAAAAATGGATGGCGGTTTAAGTTGTCTTTCATTAAGAATTTAAGAAGGTGTAATATTTATTAATATGCCGTATCTCATGCTTGGTTATATTTGATATGGTTTGAGCCGGTATCAAAAATATCTTGCAGTTGATGTATCACTCGATGCACAGTTGTTTCAATTTACGAGCAAGGGTCCCAAAGGTGAGTTTAAGATGATAGTTCAATTTACCCCAACTGATTTTTAAAATATTTTCAATCTTGGTTTTGGGAATTTGAATGATGATGGATCTATTGACGATAGGGCTGTAAATAATAACAACGATCGCGATAAAATTTTGGCAACAATTGCTTCAATAGTTTTTGAGTTTGCTTCGCGTTATCCCGAACGTACCGTATTGTTTACAGGCAGCACGTTGGAGAGAACAAGATTATTTCGAATCGTACTCACCGTTAATTATGAAGAACTTGATGCTGATTTCGATATTCAGGGATTGCTTTATGATGGAACTATTGAGCGGTTTCCAAGAAGCAAATCGTACCGAGGATTTATGGTGAAACGAAAAAAGAGTTAATTTTGCATGGTGAAAACAATAAAGAAGAATACTGACGTTGCAAAGTCATTAGGGATTAAAGTGACTGTAAATCGAAGCTTGGATAAGTATTCAAGCCGGATTCTTTTTCCGGAAAAATTGGCAAAAGCAAATAAGTTACTCAAGAGCACAAAGTTCAATTGATTTCAAAAAAACTTTCGTCGCATTAATAGCCGCCTGACTGGCGGCTTTATTTTTTTGTACCGATTCAAACTTAATTTTTATTAGTAATGAATTTCCTTACCCTAGAAAATATTTCAAAATCTTTCGCCGATAAAATTTTGTTCGAAGAAATTTCGATCAGCATCAATGAAGGTGATAAGGTTGCAATGGTTGCCAAGAACGGAACCGGCAAAACAACTTTGTTGAGAATTGCTGCTGGAAAAGAAATTGCCGATGTAGGAAAAGTTTTTTTGAGAAAGGAAATCAAGACAGGATTTTTAGAAAAGGATCCTGAACTTGATGCAAACAAAACCGTGCTTGAAGCGGTGTTTGATTCAGATCATCCTATGCTGAATGCAGTGAAAGATTATGAGGCAGCATTATTACATCCCGAGAAACGTGAGCAGTTCGATCACGCAATGGAACAAATGGAATTATTGAAGGCATGGGACTATGAAGCAACTGTTCATCAGATATTATCGCGGTTAAATGTTACGCAACTCGAGCAAAAGATCAGCACACTTTCGGGAGGGCAAAAGAAAAGAGTAGCGCTTGCTAAAACTTTAATTGATGATCCCGATTTTTTAATTATCGATGAGCCAACCAATCATTTGGATTTGGAAATGATTGAGTGGTTGGAAAATTATCTAGGTAAAAGCAAGCGCACTTTATTTCTCATCACCCACGATCGTGAATTTTTAGAAAATGTTTGTGAAGAAATTATTGAGTTGGACGATGGAAAAATTTATCGTTACAAAGGAAGTTACTCTTATTATTTAGAGAAGAAAGCATTGCGTGATGATGTTGCGCAAGCCAATGTTGACAAAGCAAAAAATTTGTTGCGTAAAGAATTAGCGTGGATGCGCAAGCAACCAAAAGCGAGAACCACAAAATCAAAAGCAAGAATTGATTCTTACTACGAACTAAAGGAAAGAGCATCGGTAGATCTCGAAGAAGATGAACTGAAGTTAGAGATTAAAATCAATCGCCTCGGCGGAAAAATTCTGGAGTTTCATCACGTGCACAAATCTTTTGGTGATGTTAAGGTGCTCAACAATTTCACTTACAAATTTAAAACACGCGAGCGTGTGGGCATTGTAGGAAAAAACGGCGCTGGCAAATCAACACTGCTGCACATGATTACCGGAACAGAAAAACCCGACACCGGAAAAATTGTAATTGGCGATACCATCATCTTCGGCTACTACACGCAGGAAGGAATGAGGTTGAAAGATGATAAGCGGGTGATTGAAGTGGTGAAAGAGATCGCAGATTTTATTCCGCTCGTAAATGGAAAAACAATTTCTGCCTCTCAACTGCTTGAGCGGTTTTTGTTTCCATCCTTTATGCATTACAACTATGTATCAAAATTGAGTGGCGGAGAAAAACGCAGATTGTATTTGCTCACCATTCTTTTAAAGAACCCTAATTTTTTAATTCTCGATGAGCCAACCAATGATCTGGATATTCTCACACTCAACGTGCTCGAAGAATTTCTTCTTGATTTTCCGGGCTGTTTGGTAATTGTTTCTCACGATCGCCACTTCATGAATAAATTGGTTGATCATCTTTTGGTTTTTGAAGCCAATGGTGTAATCACAGATTTTCCCGGTAACTACAACGACTATTTAATTTTCAGAGATAGCCAAAAGACAGAGAAGAAAACTGAAATTATAAAAGAGATTCCTGTAAAAATTTCTAAAGAGAAAATAAAACTCAGTTATCACGAGCGCAAAGAGTTTGATAAAATAGAGCGTGAAATTGAAACGCTGGAAAAAAGAAAACTGCAACTCACCGATGATATGAATGCTGAGAATATTGATTTCAATACTCTTCAAAAACATTCTAAAGAATTTGCTTCAGTTACAAAATCACTGGAAGAAAAAACAGAGCGTTGGTTGCAGTTATCAGAATTGGCTTAGTGTGAAATTGAATACACCGATTGATGGGGATTACACCGATTAAGCGGAAGAGTAATTACAATGTACGGGGGCTCTCCCCCTTTTTTCAAGGGGGAGCCGGAGGGGGTAATAAAACAGTTTATAAATTCTCCCAATTCTATCTTTCAACTCTGTATATAAAAACTTTTGCATCGCGCTATATAGTTTGTTTCTCTAACAACATTCCGTTTTTCTCCGCAACTTTTATTGAAGGAATATTTTCAGTGACAATAATAGAAATAATTGATTCACTCATTTTATTTTCAAAAGCAAAATCCCTGATCGCTATTGCCGCTTCACTTGCAAAACCATTTTTCGAGTATCGTGGGAAAATATGATAGCCGATTTCTAATTCTGTTTTGCCATCCACTTCCTGTTTCAGTAATCCGCACTGACCTATGAAGTTGCGGGTTTCTTTTTCAATCAAAGCATACATGCCAAAGCCATCAGTTGCGTACCGATTCATTGTGCGCTCCATCCATTCAACAGCAAATTGTTTTACATCAGCGAAAGGAAAAAAATATTTTACTGCTTCGGCATTGGAAAGAAATTCCTCCCATGAAGGCGCATCTTCAAGCGTTAATTTTCTGAAATGAAGACGGGGTGAAATAATTAATTGCGGGCCATGAGGTAGAATCCGGAATTCTTAAAGAACTCCGGATTCTTTGAGGAACAAAATTAATATTGATCAATGATTTTATTTTATTCAAGCGAATCACTGAAAATTATCGTGTTCCCATTTAACCTCAACCTTCAGACGGTCAACATAAAACTCTTTTGCTTTTTGTACATCAAACATTCTGAGAATGGGGATTACGTTTAGTATCTGCAGATTTAGTGAGTAGAGGTTTTTAAAATCTTTTGAATATTACGTTGGTTACCATTATTAACAGCAGTAAAATAAATACCGTCCGGAAGTATTTCTAAATCTATTTTAGTCGATTGATTAGCATTGATATTATATTCACCATACTTTGATAACGTCTCATTAAATATTTGCATTAATAAATCCTTGTTAGTATGATTGGTAACTAATATTTCTTTATCAAAAAGCGCAGGGTAAATTGAGTAGTAAGTTAAATTGCCTACATATTCTACTGAATTAATGACCGTATCACATGTTTGCACCAATCCCGAATTATAATATCCTACCAAGCTATCAGAATAACATCTCAATCCGTCATTAGTATTTTCTGCAAGCGTATAGGTTGGAAAAAGAAAAAAGGTACCACCGATTTCTTCAATAACCTTTTGTGCATCTTCCCAATATAATGATGACTCATTGTAATTTAATGTCTTTAGGGAATGCCCATTGATATCGATATATCCAATTGAATCTACAATAACATTAAAGCTGTCTAAAATACTATTGTAAACATTTCCATAAATCAAAATTGTATCCCCGATTTCGGCAGTGAAATCAAATTGAAGTCCCCACTTATTAAAGTCATTGAAGTACCGATAAACTTTGCCAGAATCATAAAATAAATAAATGCTATCGGGAAAACCAGTAGCATTTTGATATGCATTTTCAATATGAACAATGCTACATAATCTTCCTTCTATGATTGTATCAGCAATACTTTCAATTCGAGTATAATCTTCATTATTATTTCCTGAAAACCATTCATGGTTGTAATACCAAATTGATCCAACCGGAGCAAAAGTTTGCGCAGTAGAAAACTTTACACACACAAAAAAGCATAAGAGGAAAAATAATTTTTTCATCACAAAAAGTTTTCACTAAAAATAAAACTTTCGCTGCTTCAACTTCCATAAGCGAATGGAAAGGTTAGAGGTTTTTTCATGAATATGTATATATGCCTAAATAGTTTTTTACCCTCAAAGCCACCTTGCATAAGTGGCAGACATTCGCGATACACGATTGCTCAGGAGATTTGGTTCTCATTTGCGGGAGCTGCGCCTTTCGCAAAACTTAACGATAGAACAACTTGCGAATAAAGCCGATATTGAAATCAGTCAGATATACCGCATTGAATCGGGCAAAATAAATACTACAATTTCTACGCTTAACGCACTTGCCGCTGCTTTGAAACTTTAGCTAAATGAGCTTGTTGATTTTTAATGCAATCTTGATTTTCATTATTCTTTAACAATCTTCCTCACAAAACTTTCATCTCCAACTTTCATTTCAACAAAATAAATTCCTGCAATAAATTCATTTCCAAAAGCAACAATTCCGTTTACGTTAAAAATTTCTTTCACTGTTCTTCCGAGCACATCAGTAATTCTGAGATCAGTTTTTTCATTCAACTGAATTGAAAATTCATCACTTGACGGGTTAGGAAATACAACCGGTCTTATGTCTTCTGTCTTAAATCCTGAGTCGTC
>JAJAYG010000404.1 GCA_026786335.1 Chitinophagales bacterium
CACCTACATGTCCAACAAAAGAAGATTGAGATTGAGAAAAATTTGGTTTTATGCATACCATTATTATTATGGCAATGCCAATGATTATTGCTTGTTTCATAAATTTTGTTTTAAGATTAAACTCAATTGGTTTTAATAATCTTTTCAACAAAATCTTTTTCTATACCATGAAGTATTAAAAAGTAAGTACCCGCTGACAACGATGAAATATCTATTACAGCTTGGGATTGATTTGATATGTTTTGAATTAGCAAAGTGTTGCCAAGTAAGTTAACAATTAAAGCAGCGTTGATTTTTGTGTTGCCAAACTCAACTATTACTTTATCATTAGACATATTTGGGGAAACAGACATTCCATTTAACTCTGATAATGATCCTGTACCATCATCTTTGCCAATGCAATTCAATGAGTCAGCAGAAACACAAACCTCATCAACGAAATAATAAGCTGTAGATAAACAATGCAAAGTATCAGTGTGCGCATCGTCAAAAAAATTTCCAATCACGATGTATTTATAAGCTGAATCAGCAACGAAACTTCCTGAAATTGTAATCCAGTTAATCGAGTCATCTAAAATGCTTTGAGAATAGATTTGAGCCGAATTGGTTATCAATACAGATGGTAAATTATCGTCAGGCGCATTAACATAAAAAGTAGTGAACTTTGCTCCAAGATTGTTTATTGCACAGTTTCTTCCAGGGTATGCTGCTAATATAACTTTCATAGAAACAAAATATTGAACGCCAACTGTAAGCAACTGCGAAAGTTGTATTCCAAAATATTCTCTTCCATTATTACCTGAAGCACTTGCATTACCAGTATTAATGATTCCAGCAAAAGTATTCCCATCGAAAGCAAGTTGAAACCCCATTGCAGTATGAGGAACATTCATGGGGTAAACCGCACAGCTATTAAAATAATCAGGTGACTCTTTGAATGACATCCAACCTATTGCATGATCAATTTGTGAAAGTGTTGTAGGGCAATCAGAATACTCCTCAAAACTTGGATTAGGTACTAAGTTTTGCGCCACAACATTGAGCACAGCTATTGAAAAAATAATGTATTGTAAAAAAAACTTCATGGTTCAAAAAAGATTTAGTTGTTTAATGCTCCACAATAAATTTATAATCGAAGAGTAAGTTTTTGAAAGCGGCTATGTATCATTTACCTCTGCCATCCAAGAGAGGCAAAAACTTAAACGGTTTTATAACGGCTCTTGCCAAGCACTCGGTGTTTAAGCAAGATGCAGTGCAGTTTGTGAGCCGGTGAGTTTTATTTGTTTTTAAAATCGCATAAAATAAATTGCACTTTCCCTGCCATTGGCGGTCGTGCATTCGTATAAATTTAAAGTAAACGGTGGGGCTAAAAATCAGGTAAGATTTTTTAAAAGAAATTAATTGCAATGAATTGCAACTACCTAGAAGAAAAAATAATAAGGCAAGCCATTCAGTTTTCATTGCTAAAATAATTTATGCAACAAACAATTAATTATATCTCACTCACAATATCTCCTGCGAAAGAAGTTCTTCGGACTAAAAGTTATTTCCGGCCTGCGGCGGGACTGACTGGTATTGATTGTAAATCTAACTGGTTTATTTGCTTTATCAATTTTATTTTGTAAAAATAGAATTTTTGTTTACCGGCAGGTGTAATTACTTAAGAAAACTGTGTGATCAGCAGGATGCAAAATCAATTTTTACCAAGAAGTTTCATCGCCATCCACGCCATCATTCCGCTGGCTATTTCAAGAGCATCTTCATCAATATTAAAGGTAGGGGTGTGAACGCTGGAAGTAATCCCATTCTCAATATTTCCTGTGCCAATGCGATAAAAGCAGCAGGGAATTTTTTGAGAGTAGAATGCAAAATCTTCAGAAGCCATTCTTATGTCGAGGTTAACTACATTTTCTTTTCCCAAAAATTCTTCTGCAAATTGTTTTGATGCGGATGTAATTTTCTCATCGTTGATCAGGCATGGGTAGCCGGTTTCAATTTTTATATCAATAATATTCTTTTGTTGCACAGAAAAATCTGCAACAAGTGTTTTTATTTTTTCATGAACTGTTTTTCTCCATGATTCATCCATTGTTCTCAATGTTCCGTCAATAGAAACTTCATCGGGGATCACATTGGTTGCACCATTCGCAATCACTTTCCCGAAAGCCAAAACAGTTGGAACATTTGCCTTAGAAAGTTCTGTAATTAAATTTTCTAACGCCGCTAAAAGTTTTGCAGCAATAAAAATCGGGTTCACAATATTTTTAGGTTCTGCTGCATGGCCGCCTTTTCCTTTCACCACAATATAAATTTCATCTGCCGAAGCCATGTACATGCCGCTGCGAAAACCTGCTGTTCCAACTTTAAGAGGAGTGTAAACATGCTGCGCAATCATCGCATCGGGCTTGGGGTTTTCGAGTACGCCATCACGAATCATGTGTGTGGCACCGCCTGGTAATTTTTCTTCGCCGGGTTGAAAAATAAATTTGATGGTTCCTTCAAATTCATTTTTTAATTCATTCAAAATTTTTAATGCACCAAGCAAAGCAGCTGAATGTACATCGTGACCACAGGCATGCATTAAGCCTTCATTCTGCGATTTGTATTCGACATTATTTTTTTCCTGAATCGGCAATGCATCCATATCTGCACGAAGGGCAATGCATTTTTTTTCAGGATTTTTTCCTTTCAGCAAACCAACAATTCCATAGCCGCCAATACCGGTTTGATGTTCAATTCCAAATGCTAAAAGTTTTTTTGAAATGAATGCTGCTGTCTCTTTTTCGTGAAATGAAAGTTCGGGATGCGAATGAAGATGATGACGAATCGAAATGATTTCACTCTTAGATTTTTCTGCTAGAACTTTTATTTGATCAACTTTTATCATTTGACATTATTAAGGTTGGTGGTATAAATTAAAATCATTTAAGAGCAGTGAAAAAAATTTCAAAAAATATTTCCACCCCAAACATAGTCGGTGAATTTCGGATTTGTAAAATTCTTTCCAACCAAAATCTGTTTCTTAATTCCAATAGAAGAGGCGATGCGTTTTAAATTAAGAACATCTGTTGGTGAAGGTGATTCTTTTACTTCCACTGCAATTTTTTCATCTAAAATAAAGTCAATTTCCTGCCCCGATTTTTTAGCATAGTAATTTAGTTTCCCCAGTTGCAGCAGTTGATTCGCAACAGCATTCTCGAAGAGTGCCCCTGAATTATGATGCTGAAGAACAGTGAGCAAACCAGTGTCGGCAAAGTAAAGTTTTTGTTGCAGCGCAATTTCGCGATCAATGTTTTTTGTAAATGGAGAGAGCAGATGAATGAAATAAGTTTGTTGGAGAAATTGTAAATAGATTTTTATTTGCTTGCGATGGATACCACTGATCCCCGATAGTTTTGTGAAGTCAACTTTATTTCCTGCTCTTGGTGCAAGCAATCTAATCAGTTTGTAAAGTTCTTCTGTTGCTTCAAAATCCGAAATAAGTTTAATGTCTAATTCTATGTAGGCATTGATGATGTCATTAAGATATGCGATTCGGTCTTCATTGTTATCACTGAGTGCTACCTCCGGAAATCCGCCAAACTTTACAAACTCGCTGTATAATTGTTTGTAGCGCTGATAAAAAGAATTATTGATTTTCTTCAATGAGAACTCCGAAAACGTTTTGATATTTATTTCTTTGAAACTAAGAAACTCCCTGAAACTTAGTGGGTACATTTCAAAAATGCGCTTACGGCCTGCTAAACTTTCGCTGAAGCGGTTCTTAATATAAAATGAACTGCTGCCTGTAACAATAAACTTAATGTTGAAACTATCATATAAATGTTTCAGCACGCTTGTAATGTTTGGTACCAATTGAATTTCGTCGAGCGCGATGTAACTTTTCTTCTTTAGGTCAATCCCTTCTGCAATCAGGGATTGTTCTATATCGTGGTAATTTGATTGATTAAAAAGATAGCGATTCTCAATGCGTTCAAGATCTAAAAATAATTTATTATCGCTTTTGATGGTGCTTAGCAGATGTTTAACCGCAGTGGTTTTACCTACTCTCCTCATTCCTGTTATTACAGTGATTAATTTATTACTCAGGTGGTTTTCAAGAGCCGCATTAATATTTCTTTGAGCCATAAAGTATTACTTAACGGCACAAATATAGCCAAATAGTTTTGATCAACAAATTCCGGTTGATTGGCCTAAAGGGCTTGTTTTCATTGTAACTAAACAATGATTACCAAGTTACCCCTTCCACAATAATTTTATCGGGCACCACAAAAGCAGAGGAGAAATAAACTCTTGCTTCAATACAAAACTGATCTGCTTCGGCTCTTGTACTAAAATCACCTGTGCGCAGTTTGAATTGCGGTGCAGCGTATTGAACGTAAGCCGGAACCTCGGGATATTGTTGAAGAAATGTTGCCTTCATGGTGAGTAGTGTCTGGCGATTGTTGTTGGTTGCCAATTGAATTCTGTATCCGTTTACCTGTCTGTTCCCTTTTGCTAATGTGCTATAGAGATTGAGCGCGCGTTGAATAGAAGAATCCTGCACAATCAAAATTTGTCCTTGCTGTGAAAATGCAACGGAGGGAAAAATTAAAATAAAAATGACGAACCACTTTTTCATTTCAATGCAATAGTAAAAAGAATTTAGCAGAGCGAGATGCGTTTTTATCGCAGCAAATTTTATTTTCCGATAATGGTGAGTGATGAAGAAGTTCCGATGCGATCTGCACCCGCATTGATTATTGCAATTGCCTGTTCTCTGGTTTTTATTCCGCCCGATGCTTTTATTTTTATTTGGGGAGGAAGAAGTTTTCTCAGCAATTCAATCACTTCAACAGTTGCACCACCGCCATTAAAGCCGGTGGAGGTTTTTACAAAATCAACTTCTGCTTTTACTGCAAGCTCACAGCACTGTTTTATTTGTTTTTCATTTAACAAAGCAGTTTCAATAATCCACTTTACCTGTTTGCTTTTTAAGTGAGCGATTTGAGTGATGCTTTCAATTTCATGGAACAAAGTTTTTTCATTACCCGAAAAAAAAGCAGCAAGATTGATTACTACATCCAGTTCATCTGCGCCATCTTCCATAGCTCGCTTTGCTTCTTCAACTTTGATCAATGAATTATTATAGCCCAAAGGAAAACCAATTACTGTTGCGAGTTTTACTTTGCTTCCGCTTAAAAATTCTTTTACTATTGAAACAAAATAGGGTGGCACACAAACAGCGACGAAATTGTTTTCAACTGCTTCACTGCAGAGGATTTTTATTTTTTCTGTTGTTGTGTCGGGCTTTAAAAGTGTGTGATCAATTTTGGAAGCAATATCTTTTGTCTCCATAAATTTTTCTTCAGATGTTGAATAATGAAATAACAAACCGACTACTTTCTTACATATTTAAATCATTCATCTCACACTTCCTTCCCATGGCAATTCTTATATTTCTTTCCACTACCACAGGGGCATTGATCGTTTCTTCCAACCTTAGGTCCCACACGAATGGGTTCTAATTTTTTCTGCTCTTCCTGCTCACCATTTTGTTGCTCGCCATTTACATTGCTATTAACGGGTGCTTTCATTTCGGCGCCACGTCCTTCACGCATGCGGCTGTAATCAGTGCGCTCTGTCTTTTGCGCTGTGTTAACTCTCTGCTGACCTTGCTGATCGGGCAATGTTGCTTTGCAAAGGAATGAAACCACATCGCGGTTTACTTCACCCAGCATCTTTTTAAAAAGACCAAATGCTTCGAACTTGTAAATGAGCAACGGATCTTTTTGTTCATACACCGCACCCTGCACTGCCTGCTTCAATTCATCCATTTCACGCAAGTGATTTTTCCATGCTTCATCAATTATCGAAAGTGAAATTCCTTTTTCAAATGCATGCACAACTTCTTTTCCCTTGCTCTCAAATGATTTTTTGAGATTGCAGATTACCTGAATTCCTTTGATGCCATCAGTAAAAGGAATCACAATGTTCTCGATGGTTTCCCCGCGTGTCTCATACAAATCTTTGATCACAGGCAAAACACTTTCGGCAAGGTGTTGCATTTTTCTTTGATACACAGCTGTTGTTTCTTCAAATAACCGGTGCGCTAACTCACTTGCTTTTTCGGTCTTCAAATCATCGGCAGTAATTTTTGTATCGGTTGAAAAGAAACGAATCACATCGAGTTTGAATGCATCGTAATTATCGGTGCCTGCATATTCATTCACAATTTCATCACCGAGATCAAATACCATGTTGTTGAGATCATAACTCAGGCGATCGCCAAACAATGCATGTCGGCGTTTTTTGTAGATCACTTCGCGCTGCGCATTCATTACATCATCATACTCCAGCAATCTTTTGCGGATGCCGTAATTATTTTCTTCGATTTTTTTCTGTGCGCGCTCAATTGATTTGGTGATCATTGAATGCTGAATCACTTCACCTTCTTTATAACCGAAGCGATCCATAATCCCTGCGATGCGATCACTGCCAAAGAGGCGCATGAGATCATCTTCCAATGAAACATAAAATAAAGAGGAACCGGGATCGCCCTGTCTTCCTGCACGACCGCGTAACTGGCGATCAACTCTTCGTGCTTCATGCCTTTCAGTTCCAATAATTGCAAGGCCACCTTTTTCTTTTACTGCGGGAGCGAGTTTAATATCTGTACCGCGACCGGCCATGTTTGTTGCAATTGTTACTGCGCCGGGCTGCCCTGCTTCGGCAACTACTTCCGCTTCACGCTGGTGTTGTTTTGCATTGAGCACATTGTGTTTTACACCTTTCAGTTTCAGCATTCTGCTCAGCAATTCCGAAACTTCCACTGATGTTGTTCCAACCAAAATCGCTCTTCCTTCATTCTGTAATTTTTCAATTTCATCAATCGCGAATTTGTATTTCTCGCGTTTGGTTTTATACACCATATCCTCAGTGTCTTTTCTAACGAGGCCTACATTGGTGGGAATTACAATTACATCTAATTTATAAATCTGCCACAATTCGCCGGCTTCGGTTTCGGCGGTACCCGTCATCCCGCAAAGTTTGTGATACATGCGGAAATAATTTTGCAGTGTAACAGTGGCAAATGTTTGTGTGGCTGCCTCCACCTTCACATTTTCTTTTGCTTCAATTGCCTGGTGTAATCCATCACTGTATCTTCTTCCATCGAGGATACGACCGGTTTGTTCATCCACAATTTTTACTTTGCCATCCATCACCACGTACTCATCATCTTTTTCGAAAAGTGTATATGCTTTTAACAATTGTTGCACTGTGTGTATGCGCTCACTCTTGATGGAGAAATCTGCCATCAACTGATCTTTGCGTATTAATTTTTCTTCAGCCGGAATATCTAACTTTTCAATCTCGGCAATCATGGCACCTACATCGGGCAACACAAAAAAACTTTTGTCTTCACCGCCTTCAGTAATCAATTCAATTCCCTTCTCTGCTAAATCAACCTGATTATTTTTTTCATCAATGGTGAAATACAATTCGGCATCTGCTTTAGGCATTTCTTTTTGACTATCGGCGAGGTGATACGATTCCGATTTGAGCATGATGGCTTTGTTGCCTTCTTCACTTAAATATTTTACAACGTTACCGTACTTGGGCATTCCGCGATTGGCACGCAACAATGCAAGCCCGCCTTCGGTAGGTCCGGCTTTTCCTGCATCAATTAATTTTTTTGCTTCCTGCATAAATTGATTCACTGCACGCTTTTGCGCATCTACCAATTTTTGCACTCTTGGTTTTAATTCATGAAACTGCTGATCTTCTCCTTTTGGAACAGGCCCCGAAATAATCAGCGGTGTTCTTGCATCATCAATCAACACAGAGTCAACCTCATCCACCATTGCATAATGCAGCTTGCGCTGCACGAGTTCTTCTTTTGAGCGGCTCATATTATCACGCAAATAATCGAAGCCGAATTCATTGTTTGTTCCGTAAGTGATGTCGCAGTTGTAAGCATTGCGGCGTTCGATTGTATGCGGCTGATAGTTATCGATACAATCTACAGTTACACCAAGAAATTGAAACAGCGGACCATTCCATTCACAGTCGCGACGGCTGAGGTAATCGTTTACAGTAACCAAATGAACGCCGAGACCAGTGAGCGCATTCAGGTAGACTGGTAAAGTTGAGACCAGTGTTTTTCCTTCACCGGTTGCCATCTCAGCAATTTTGCCCTGATGAAGAACTATTCCGCCCAATAACTGCACATTATAATGGATCATTTTCCATTGCACAGGAATGCCGCGCACGAGCCAAGTATTGCTGTAGATTGCATTGTTGCCATCAATGGTTACAAAATCTTTTTTGGCTGCAAATTCTCTGTCGAGGTCTGTTGCTGTTACAGTAATGGTTTCATTTTCTGTAAAGCGCTTTGCAGTTTCTTTCATTATTGCGAATGCTTCAGGCATTATTTCATTCAGTATCTCTTCAACTTTTTTATCACGGTCTTTTGCGAGTTCATCAATCTGTTTGTACAGTTCTTCTTTCTCATCAAAAGAAACTTCTTCGCGCTCTGCTTCAGTTTTTAGAGAATCAATTTCGTTATCAGTTTCAGCGGTATAATCTTTTATTCTCTTGCGAAAGTCAACTGACTTTTGGCGAAGCTGATCGTGAGAAAGTGATTGCAGTTTTGCAAACTCTTCGTTCACCAGTACAACAATCGGCTCAATCAGCTTCACATCTTTTTCAGATTTATTACCGCCGAAAAGTTTTGCTATAAATTCAAACATGGTATTTACTTAAGATTAAGGGAGGTCAAAGTTAAGATGGAATTAGGGAAATATATTTTAGGTTGAAAGGAAGTCAAAGATTGTTCCTTTAGAAATTTATTGACAGATTGGCGGAGAGTTTTTGAATTCTCATGGCTAAATGCCTGCCTGCCGGTCAGGCAGGGCTAAATTGCTTAATGGTTGCTTACAAGCAGATAACTTTTTAAACTGATTTGGGAAATGAAAAAAAATAGCCGCCTTACCCTTAGTACAGTCATTCAACAACTAAGCCATTCAAACTTTACATTTTTGAAACATCACGAGATAATTTTCTTATAAAAATTTTTCAAAATAAATTTTCATCAATTGAAGGAAGCAGCATTGATTATTTTTTGCTTGATGAAAATCAGCTAGCTGATCTTATTAAATTGAAATTTACGTTTGGGGATGTGGATGTTTTTTGAATTCAAAATCTAACATGGCAAACTTTTTTTGTGAGTAATCAATAATTTATTTTCCTGAGCCAGTTTACCATCAACATAAAACGTAATCTCATAAATATTCGAAGGCAGTTTAGAAATATCAACCAAAACATGTTAGCAACCACTTTGCATATAGTTCGATTGCAATATTCTCCCAAATAAATCTGTAATACAGATTTCAATATCACCATTGTAC
>JAJAYG010000405.1 GCA_026786335.1 Chitinophagales bacterium
AACACATTGTAAGAATGTTTTAGATCATCTTCATTTATTTGAATTGATTTTTGTGCTGCTTCCAAAATTTTTCTTCCTCCCGGATGCAGTGCCCAGTTTGTAATCTCTGATTTTTTTATCCTGAATTTCTTGAGAGCACGATTAATCATTTTCGATGATTCATCCTCAATTAACTGTGGAACTGAAGGATCGAGCCCCATTAAAAATCCATTTTCATTTGGCTTCCAACTCATCAGCGATTCGCCGGCATGCAACACCTCACCATAAAAACCATTGATCTGCAATGCTGCGCCTTTAAATTTTTTCTTTATCTTTTCAGAAATAACAATTGCTGCGGCAGCGCCATCAGCAAATAAAGAATTTACCACCAGATTTTCATTATCTATTGCCGGCTGAAAATGAATAGAGCAAATTTCTACAGCAACAATTAACACCACTGCGTTTTCATTTGACAGGCAAATTGCATCGGCAATCTTTAGCGCATGAAAACTTGCATAACATCCTATAAAGTTGATGCTTGTTCTCTCGGTATCTCCCGGTAAATTCAATGCCTTCATCAATTGAATATCTAAACCCGGGGCCGCCATTCCTGTGCAACTTACTGTGATCAAATGCGAAACTGCAGGAGGTTTTGATTTGTTATACGATGATTCAAACTCGTTTAGGCAATCTGCCACTGCTGCCACCGAAAGTTTCAAAGCGTTTTGATCGTAAACATTCAGCCGCTTGCTCAACAGCGGGCTGCTTGAATCAGTTGCAAATAATTCGGGTGCATTGCCATTCATCGAGAAATCGGCAAGCACACTATGCCTAAACTTTATTCCGCTCTTATGATAAACGAGATTTGTTTTACGCGATGCTTCTTCATTCAATTTAAAATACCTGATCATAAAATCTGCAATCACCTGTTGCGGATAACGGTATTGCGCCACTGCAGTTCCAATTGCTGCTACATAACTTCCTTCTTTGTTATTGTTCTTCATCTAATTTTTTAAGTAAAATAGGTTTGTGCAAGCTATCACAATCACCTTAATTTTGCAAATTGAATAACCATTAGAACCATTTGATACATCAAAAGGTTTAATAAAGTGTAATCATTTACGTAAACAATATACTAAACAGTTGAACAATGGCAGATAAAATATTTAAAACAGAGGAAGAATGGAAGAATGACCTTGATCCTGAATCCTATTATGTGATTCGTGAAAAAGGAACTGAACGTGCATTTACGGGCATTTATAACAACCATAAAGAAGACGGCACATACGTTTGCAAAGCTTGCGGAGTATCACTATTTAGTTCGAAAAATAAATTTGACAGCCATTGCGGTTGGCCAAGCTATTACGATGGAATTGATTCGGGTGCCATTGAAACCAAACCTGATTATTCTCATGGAATGATTCGCACCGAAATTACCTGTGCCAAATGCGGTGGCCATTTAGGTCACGTTTTTGAAGACGGCCCGCAGCCAACAGGTTTACGTTATTGCGTGAATTCACTTTCACTTGATTTCAAAAAAGAGTAGTAAATCTTTGCAACTGCAAATACTTTTCTTGCACTAACTTTTCACCATGAATAAATGGAGTAAGGTGTTTGCATCTGCATGTATAGGATTTTTATTTCTCCTGCATCTTCCTTTTTTGCGCGCCGATCCCGATTATAATTTATCAATTGGTCGTGATGCTTTTACTGATGAAGGATTGAATACAAGTCAGCTTCGCAATTACATTAATCACAGTTATCTTTCTTTTGATGAGTGCGATAACCTGATTAAGACTCCGCTATTTAATCTCTATCTTTTTCTCCCGCTCAAAATTTTTGGCGAAGATTTAATTGTTGCCCGGCTCAGTATTTTATTTTTTTTACTGCTGGTACTTTTTGTTTTTGCAAGCAATGGTTATTTAAAAAAAGTAATTCCTTTTCTCATCCTCACAACTTTCATTCAATACTATGTTTTTCAATACAGTCATTTCTCTTTAAGCGAAATGATGGCTATTGGATTTATTTTATTGGGGTTGCTTTCTATTTATAAATATTATGACACCAGAAAAATATGGTATGTAATAACATCTGCAACGGCGCTTAGCCTTGCTTACTATACCAAGATTCAATTTGCCTATATAATTTTACTTTTACCTATTGCATTAGTTATTCTTTGTTGGTTCGATGAGCGATCAATTGTAGATGCAGTAACCAGCAAGTCTTTTATTCTTGCACTTGGAGTAATATTATTCTTCACTGTTCTCTATTATTTTTTTTGGCTTCAACCGCATTCGAGAATATTTATTCTAGTAATGAATGATCAGTCTACAGGGAAATTTGCAGAGCCCGGCGAAATGATTCAAACAATTGGTTTCAATATAATCCATTCACTTTTCAGTTTTCAAATGTGGGTTTGGAATTCACTTTCAATCGTTTGCCTTGCATGTGGAATTTATATACACTACAAAAAAACTGATAGAAATTTTACGATCCTGTTTGTGCTTAGTTTACTGTGGATGATTCTTGAATGCCATAAACTTACAATGATCTATTTGCCCTCGAGATACATGGTGAGTTTTTATGTTGCTTCGGGATTTATGTGCTCAATTGTTTTGCAGAAAATGGTGAGCATGAAGAATGAAAATAAATTTTTATTTCAATCAGCAATAATTCTTTGCTTGCTTTTTCTATCCAGCAATACCTATCAATATTTAAATCTTTTGAAAGGAAGAAAATATGAAATTGAAAATATCAACCAGTATATTTCTTCGTCAATAAAAAACAGCACACAACCTATACTTGGCCCATGGGCAACCAACGCCACATGGAATTCAAAAGCACAATGCATTCCTGTTTGGAAAGATTTTATGAATGATAAAAATATTTTTGAAACATTTAATCCTCAGGCAATTCTTTCGGAACCCGATGAAGCAGAATCTAATCAGGCATATTCTTCACAAGGAATTAACCTGGTTCAAGCATCAGATTCATCGAGAGTATTTCACATTGGAAAGTGGGATGTAATTGTTTATTGGATCAAGCAATAGCTTTAAAGTTTGTTCATCTTCACGTAAAAGCGACTTTCATTTACATCAAAATTCTTTGAATCAAAATTTGGAATTGTAACAGTTTTAAAATCGTTGGTTGCATCAAGGCGGATAAATTTCTCAGTAACCTTTCCAAATTCATTTTTGTATTCGCTTCTGACTTCGACCGGCATTAAAAAATTTAAAACATCCGATTTCCACCGATAGGTAAGTAAAGCATTTTTTCCCCTCTGCTTTATTTTATACTCCAGTACCGGAGGTTGTGTATAATTTAAGTATTGATGAAAGAAGGCTGAATAATCTTTCTCTGAAACTTTATTTGCATAATTAATAACATCAAGTTCAGAAATTGTTCTCAATGCAAATTCACTTTGTAGGCCTTTCAAAATTTTAAAGAACAGTGAATCATTATTCAAAACGCTTCTGAAAGTATGTAGCATCCATGCCCCTTTGAAGTAGAGATCGTTGTCAACTTTTATTGCATCATAATTTATTCCCCGTGTACCAATTATCGCAAATGAATCTCGAATTTGCCATCGCTGGCTTACTAAATATTCAACTGCATCATCATAGCTCTTGGTGCATTCAACAAAAAGCGCTTCGGAATAGGTAGCAAATGATTCATGCAGCCACAAGCCTGCTTTATCATTTGCCGAAACATTATTTCCCCACCATTCATGTGCACTCTCGTGAATTATTATAAAATCAAAACCCTCTTTGTTGTTGATGTATTCATTACCATAAGAAATTGCCGACTGATGTTCCATTCCCCAATAAGGTGTTTCCACCAATTTGTAACCATCTCTCCAGAAAGGATACCGGCCAAAATATTTTTCATAACAAGCCATCATTGTTTTTACCTGTTGAAATTGAAGTTTTGCATGCGGTAAATTATAGTCAAGCACATAATAATCAAGCGAAAGATTTTCATTTCCACTTAAATAATTATCTGAAAAATGTGAATAATGCGCAAGGTTAAGTGTGATGTTGTAAATATTTATTGGATAGGTAACTTTCCAATTCCATGTAGTGGTGTTGTTTGAGTGATTAGTTGTATCAATCAATTTTCCGTTGGAAACGCAAACCAAATCTGAAGGAACTGTAAAATGCATAGAGGCAGAATCCGGTTCATCTGAAACATGATCTTTGCAAGGCCACCAGATTGAGGCGCCTGTACTTTCGCAGGCAACCCCAACCCAATCTCTTCCCTTTATATCTTTTCTCCATGTAAAGCCGCCCTCCCATTCAGGGTTCTTTACTGCGGGTGGCCTGCCGGAATAAGTTACTGTGATCTTTGAATTTATCCCTCGCTTTTGTGTGGAAGGGAATTTTACAAATACAGAATTTGCTTCGCGCCGATATTTTAATTCTTCATTTCCAAAAATAATTTTATCGATCTTATACCTGCTGAACAGATCTATTTGCAAAGAATCAAAATCGGAAACA
>JAJAYG010000406.1 GCA_026786335.1 Chitinophagales bacterium
ATGTAGACTTGTTCTCCATTGCAATGGGAAGCACTCAACGCTTACCAAATGGAAATACTTTTATTGGATGGGGAGTTGGAACTGATAATGATTTTCCTGCTATCACTGAAGTTGATTCTTCGGGTAATGTTGTTTGGGAAATGAAGTTTAATAACAATGCCTCCATCTGTTACCGCACCAGAAAATTTAATTGGGAACCTTGTAATAATCTTCTTAATCCTGATTTATTTAAGTCGGATAGTATTACTGCAATAAGCGCTTTATTAAGTTGGGATTCTGATTCAAAAATTTCCGGCTATATACTCGAATATAAAAAATGCAGTGATTCGATATGGAATTCAATTCCCACTGATGAAAATTCTTTTGAACTTTTAGATCTTGAATCAAATACTTGTTACAATTGGAGGATTCTTTCTTTGTGTTCATTTTATGGAGATACTGTTTATTATCAAACTCAGTCGTTTACAACTGATCTTGCAGTAGGAACAAATAGTCTGCTTGTTTCAGGAATGAGCATTAATGTTTTTCCTAACCCTGTTTCTAAAAATTTAAATGTTGTTATCTCCATAACTAAAAAAGAACTCATCTCGGTTTCAATGCTGAACCTCGCAGGCATAAAGTTGTTTGAGCAATCATTTTTCGCATCTGAAGGGAAGAATAATTTAAACATTGACCTAAACAATTTTACTTCGGGAGCTTACACAATTGTTGTTGAATCAGAAGCAGCAATTGGCAGAAAAAAAGTTGTTATTTATTGATCGGGATAATTTTAAATAATACCAATTTTAAAATTCGAACTGCAGAATGCTTTAATTTGCACAATATATACTAAGAGCTTAATGAAAAAACAATCACCGATTCTCGAGAAAGCATCTCAGTTTACTTTTGCTCATATTCGCGATCATGTACCCGCCAATTACATTTATCACAATTTTACACACACGGCAGGGGTAGTTGAATCGGCAGCCGAAATAGCAGAAGGTTTAGATATTTCAAAAGAAGATACCGAATTGGTTTTGCTCGCTGCGTGGTTTCACGATACAGGATTCAGCGACATTTATTATGGTCACGAAAACGTGAGCAAAGAAATTGCTGAAAGATTTCTTAAAGAGAATTTTTACCCTGAAGATAAGATTCAAAAAGTACTGGGATGTATTGAGGCAACAAGATATCCTCAGAATCCTCAAACACTTTTGGAACAAATTGTTTGCGATGCCGATCTCTCCGGCCTTGCAAGTAAAAAATATATTGAGAAGTCAAACTTTTTGAGATTGGAGCGTGAATTTGTAGATAGCGTTAAACTCAATGATGTTGTTTGGTATAAATCAGAAATAGAATTTTTTTCCAATCACAGGTATCAAACATCTAATGCTCACCTTGAATATGATAAGAATAAGATCAAACATATTCTTGAGTTGAAAGATTTATTGAATGAGGCGGAAGAAAAAATTGAAAAGGAAAATAAAAAGAAAGACCAGAAAATTACAGAGAAAACAGAAAAGGAAAAAAAACCGGAGCGCGGTATTGAAACCATGTTCAGGGTTACCATGAGTAATCACATGAACCTTTCAAAAATGGCAGATGATAAAGCCAACTTTCTTCTTACAATCAATGGCATCATTCTCTCATTTGCAATAGGAAATCTTCTTTCAAAATTTGATACAAGCACCAATGCATTTTTAATTATTCCTACTGCAATCTTAATGATAACTTGTTTGCTCTGCATCATCTTTGCCGTGCTTGCAACAAGACCTAAAATTGATGAAGGAAAATCTTCGAAAGATGATATTGATAAAAAGGAAGCCAATCTTTTATTCTTCGGTAATTTTTATGGAATGAAATTGGAAGACTTTAAATGGGGGATAAATCAAATAATGGAGGATCGTGAATATTTATACGGCAGCTTGATCAAGGATCTTTATTTTCTTGGTAAAGTTCTGGGAAAAAAATATAAATTGATGAGAATTGCATACACACTTTTTATGTGGGGAATCATCATTAGTGTAGCTGCTTATGCAGTTAGTTACGCCTATTATTTTTATTACTTAGGTCAACCAACTACTATCATCTCACCTACTTTGGGCTATTAATGAAAACACTAATTCTGGTTCGCCATGCAAAATCGAGTTGGAAAGATGCCGGTATAGATGATCACGACCGGGCATTAAATAAAAGGGGAGAACGTGATGCGCCTTTTATGGCAAAAATTTTCTGCAAGAAAAAAATAAAGGTAGATGCAATCTTTTCAAGTACAGCGTTGCGGGCTTTAACTACTGCTAAAGAGTTTGCTAAAGCCATTGGGTTTGGAAAACAAAATATAATTCTTGAAAAAGAATTGTACCTCGCCGGAACCGAAGAACTATTTAGCTTTGTAAAAAATACTGATGATAAATTGCAAAGTATTATGTTGTTTGGCCACAATCCAGTCACAACCTCGTTTGCCGAGTTGCTAACAAAAGGTAATTTTGAAAATGTTCCAACTTGCGGAGTAGTGGCAATTGACTTTGATATCGATTCGTGGAAACAGGTTACTAAAGAAAGTGGCAAACTCCGATTCTTTGAATTTCCAAAAATGTATTTTAAAGAGGTTGAAGATTGAAGAAAAAATGAAGTGATTATTTTTTCTTTCCTGTGTTGGAACC
>JAJAYG010000407.1 GCA_026786335.1 Chitinophagales bacterium
AATGATAGATTCTTCACCCGAAATTTTGTTTTTGATCTTTACCCCTTCCACCATTTTATCACCAAGTACTTCTAAAGTTTCAGTATTCAAATGAATTTCAATCTTATCATTTTTTCTAACACGATCCTGCATGATTTGCGAAGCGCGCATTTTATCACTTCGAATGAGCATGTGAATTTTGGGTGAAAGTTTTGAGAGGTACAATGCTTCTTCTGCAGCTGTATCACCGGCACCAACAATTGCGAGCTCCATGCCGCGATAAAAAAATCCATCGCAAACTGCGCATGCACTTACGCCGCTGCCGTTCAATCTTTTTTCCGATTCCAATCCCAACCATTTTGCAGAAGCACCGGTGGCAATGATTACAGCATGCGTTTGAATTTCTGTTCCATCATCTAAATATAATTTATGAATTGGCCCGGTGAAATCAACTTTGCTTACATACCCAAAACGAATATCGGTTCCCATGCGCTCAGCTTGCAGGCGAAAATCTTCCATCATCTGGGGGCCTAATATTCCTTTGGGATAACCGGGATAATTTTCAACATCAGTGGTGAGCATCAACTGTCCGCCGGGTTCAATGCCCTGATAGATTACAGGATTTAATCCTGCTCTTGCTGCATAAATAGCGGCAGAATATCCCGCAGGACCCGATCCAACTATTACACAATGATTAATTTTCATTTCACTCATAAATTTGTAACGCGAACAAAATAGAACATTAAACTTTTTGAGAAGTTCAATCTGCCCAACAAAGAATCAACATTACTGCGGAGGAACTATGAGTGTTTTGTAAGTGGGTGAATAACCACCCCAAATTCCCGCTCCGCCTTCAATGTTGCCTTGAATGGTAACCGGCGTGGCAAATGGGCTGCCCTGACTCCCTAATTCAAATTCAAGTGTGCGCCAAAAATCAAAGTGAGCCAGGTCGATTGCATCCCAAGCAACTGTAATGGTGTCGCCTCTCTTAAATAATCCATAATTATCAAATGCATTAGAGTCGTTGCGGTTTACTCCCCTGTCGAGCGGAAATTCAAAAGAGGTTCCATTGATTACAGCATCTTCAAAAACCGAATTGTAACCGGGATTAAATGCCCCGGAATTTGTTTGTGTAAAATATCGAACATAATTACCTAACAATGGAGGATCGGTGTAACGGCAAATTAATCTTACCAAAGAATCATCTTCACCACCTGCACTTGGCTCCCACCAAATTGAATCAAGAGGCGAAGCCACCGGAATGGTTGTAATTGCACTCAGTGATTTCCCTTCTGCTTCAATCCATAGCGAATAGGTTTTCCCTTCTTCACCAATCATGTTCAATCCTAAGTAAACTGAAATTACAGTACCACCGGTATCAATTGTAAGTTCAGGCAACGTTATAGTATCTGAGCCGTTTGAAACTTTAACAAGCGCATCATGAACAAAAAGGTTGTCAAGAGAATCGAGATAGAATGTTGAATAATAATCTGTAGTGCGTGAAAGAATTACGTACGGAAATTGCCCTGTTGAAATGTGCCCTTCAACAACCAACTGTTCTACACTTGGTGGAAGATCAATGTTAAGATCTTTTGTGCATGATGAAAAGAGCAGTAAACAACAACCCGAAACCAACATGCTTAAAACCAGAATCTTCCTATCAAAAATATTCATCACGTTAATCATTTTTCAAAATCGGTGTAATCCTTAAACTCAAAATTTAAAATTCCAAGTAATGCTTGGTATAATCGGAAATAAACTCACTTGCTTTGCCTGAATTGTTACCTGCGGATCTTGAAGGAACACGCCACTAATCTCATTGTAAATAAAAAACGGATTCTGGCGATTGTATAAATTGTAAATACTGAAAGACCATCCCGATTCTAATTTTTTATTTTTTTTACCTGAGTAAGTTGCTGAAATATCAATTCGGTTATATGGGTTGAGGCGATAAGAATTTACATCGCCATATTGGGTAACCACATTTCCTTCAATAAAATATTTTGATTCGGGAAGTGTATATGCAATGCCGGTTGAGTAAACAAACTCTGCACCGAGCACCCATTTTTCTGTTAGCTGATAAGTTGCAACAACTGACAAATTATGACGACGATCGTAGCGATATGGAAATTCATTTCCACCATTTAAGTCTTCAAATTTTCTATTGGTAAATGAAAGCGTGTAAGAAATCCAGCCGCCAAATCTTCCGTATTTTTTATTCACGTACAATTCCAGGCCATAAGAATTTCCTTTCCCAAAAACAAAATTCTGTTCAAGCACTTCATTGGGAGCAGGCGTATATCCTTCGCGATATTCAATTTGATTATAAAGTTGTTTGTAATAAACTTCAACAGATGTTTCAAACTCATTCTCTTTAAAATTCCGGAAGTAACCCAATGAATATTGATAGCCGATCTGCGGTTTTACAACCAGCGAACTGGGCACCCATATATCAGTTGGCAATGTGGTTCCATTGTTACTCACCAGATGTACATACTGATTGTTAATGGTGTACGATGCTTTTATCGAAGACACATTATTCAAGCTGTATCGCATAAGCAGGCGTGGCTCGAAGCCCGTGTAAGTTTTAACATGTTTGCCTTTTTTATAAAAGATACTATCAGCAGCCACACCGGTAAAAGGATCTTTAATAATTTGAGTATAAGGACCTACCTGATCAAATATTGAAAAACGAAAGCCGCCGCTCACCTGAATTTTTGAAGTAACATCCCATTGATCCTGAATGTAAAGTGCACCTTCATGTGCATGATCTTTTGCAATTCCATCAGGGTTAAATTGAACATCGCCGCTTGCACCCGAAAAACTTTGTGGCTGAAAGACGTGATAAATATAATTAGCACCGTAATCAACTTTATGTTTTGGGGAAGGGAAAAAACCAAAATCAACTTTGAGATTGTAATCTTTAATTCCTGAGATAACGCTAAACGTAAACAAGTCCTGCGCTCCCGATAACTCAAAGTTGTAAGAGTTATAGATGGCAGATGCATTCATAAAAAGTTTGTTATTGAAAAGATGATTCCAGCGAAGGGTTGAGGTTGCATTACCCCAGGGAATATCAATTCTTATGTAGCCATCATCATAGGTAAAAAAATCTTTTCCGAAATAACCGCTAAGAAACAGCCGGTCTTTATCGCTGAACTTGTAATTGATCTTCGCATTCATGTCATAGAAATAATAACCGCTGCCGGCAAAGTCTGAGTTCTTATTTATGAATGGTTTGGTAACTACATCAATGTAAGTTCTACGTCCCGAAACAATAAAAGAACATTTGTTTTTAATGAGGGGCCCTTCAAGTGTTAAACGTGAAGCGATCAACCCAATACCGCCCGAGCCATGAAAACTTTGATTGTTTCCTTCCTTCATAGTGATATCGAGCACCGAAGAAATTCTTCCGCCATATTCTGCAGGCATTCCTTCTTTGTACAAAGTTGCATTGAGAATTGCATCGGAGTTGAAGACAGAAAAAAATCCGAAGAGGTGCGATGAGTTATAGACGGTTGCTTCATCTAATAAAATCAAATTCTGATCGGCGCCGCCGCCGCGAACATAAAACCCTGTTGATCCTTCACTCCCGCCCTGCACACCGGGAAGCAATTGAATTGTTTTTAAAATATCCTGCTCGCCAAAAATCATCGGCAGGTTTTTAATTTTTTCCATGGGTAAATCATACTTACCCATCTGCGAACTTTTTACATTTTCATCTTTGGTATCAGATGCAACTACAACTACCTCTTTAAGCA
>JAJAYG010000408.1 GCA_026786335.1 Chitinophagales bacterium
ATGGTGATCAATATTCTTTGAGCCAACAGAGTGGAGGAGGTGCCCCAACAGGTTTAAAAAGGTGGAGCCACATTGATGGTACACCTTCAAGTAATCCAATTCAAGCTGCCGGGCTTGATCAAACAATAGCTCATCCACAACTTGCCAGTAAAAAAATGTTTGTGCATCCAAAATCGGGGCGGCTTTACGTTGGGTATGAAGATCTTTATTTTTCAGATTCATGGAGAACGACCACAATGGACGCAAGTATTAGAGAGTTTATTCCAACAGCAATTTCAGGGTTGGAAGCAAATAAAATTATTGCATTTGATGTCAACTTTAAAGATGAAACCAGAAAATATGTTGCCTATGATAGAATGGATGGAACTAAGTCGTTGATAGCCTTTAAATCTAATAGCTGGGTTGATATTACACAGGGATCAAATCTAATTTTGCCAGTCAGTAATTATCCCATTACAGATGTTACCACAGATCCTTTAAATGCCGATCATGTGTGGGTTTCCTTTTCGGGCTTTAACATAGATTGGTCAACAGGTGAACCGGTGGTGTTAGCTGAATCCAATCGGGTCTTTTATTCTGCCGATGCCGGTAACAATTGGGAAGATGTTTCAAGAGGCCTGCCGGGTTTTCCTGTAAATTCTATTATTTACCAACAAGGAAGTGACGATATTTTATATGTAGGAACAGACGTAGGCGTTTACGTTTGGAATAAAGAAATTTATGAAAACGGGAAATGGGGTAAATGGGAGTGCTTTAGCACTGCTTTACCAATCTGTATTATTTCTGAATTGGATATTAATTATTGCGCGGGCAAACTTCGGGCTGCAACTTTCGGCAGAGGAATGTGGGAGTCAGATTTACGTTGCAATGCTTCCAAAACTTCTGAAACGTTAACCACAAATAATGAAACTTGGAGCTATAGTAAACGGGTTACAAACAGTATAACTATCGAGTCAGGTAAAACCCTCACCATTTCAGGTACCTCAACTATTATCTCTATGGCTAAAAACACTTTTATAAAAGTGATGCCAAAGGGAAAACTTATTATAGACGGCGCCACCCTAACCAACTCCTGCGATCAACTATGGGCAGGGATAATAGTTGTTGGTGATCCCAATCACAATCAATATCTTGATAATGCAGGCATGCCTGAATATCAGGGAATGTTAGTGATGAAGAACGGAGCCAAGATTGAAAATGCTTATGTAGCAGTAACAGCAGATGATGTTTATTTTTCTGCACCCGATTATGCTTTTCCCAATGGAGCAGGTAATAAAGGCGGCGGAATTATTGAAATTGATAACTCCACTTTTACCCGCAACAGAAAAGGCATTGGCTTCGCACCTTACCATGCACCATTGCTTTTAGGAAATGAACAGGCAAACAAAAGCTACATCTACAATTCAACTTTTACTTGCCCAAGTTTTTAAAATGCACCTTATGAATTTCAATACTTTCTTGATTTCATCAGTTTATGGGATGTGCATGGAATAACTATCAGAGGAAATATATTTCACGGTCCCACAGGCGTTACAATCAGCACCGGCACTGCCATCAACAGCATTGATGCAGATTTTATTTTAGACCCTTATTGCAATGCCAATCCGCAACCTTATTGCAGCACCTATAACAGAAACCATTTCAGCAATCTTGCCCGTGGTGTTTATGCATTGGTATATGATGCATCAAAAATTTCCCGCCAACTTAAAATTGACCGCAACGATTTTGTTAGTGTAAGAAGAGGAATTTATCTCTCTGCATATAATACGCCCATAGTAACACGCAATCACTGGCAGTTTGGGCTTGGTTTAGATACTTGTTACATGCTTTATACTTCTGCCTGCCATCTCTACACCATTGAAGAAGATACAGCAGTGGGTGCATCGCAAGCAAAAAGTTACGGAATAATTATTTCTGAATCGGGTGAATTAAATAATGAAGTTGCCTACAGAAACTATTTTGAAAACCTCAGATACGGTGCAGTGTCGAGAGGATTTAATGCCAATGATTATTTTGCTTCAATACCCATTGGTCTTGTGTTCAGGTGCAATGAATTTCACAATGTAAATTTTTGCATTGCTGCATTTAGGAAACAAGGTTCAAGTTTAAAGCAAACAATAAAACGCAAGCAAGGTGGTATTAGTGATCCTGTAGGAAATAGATTTTACAACATTCCGGGGGGTGGATATTCGTTCTGGTCAGATGCTAATTCAACCATCATTTATTATCATCATTCCAATACTCCCTATCTTCCATCTGCCGGATTAACTGTAGGATTTAGTCCGTACAATACAGGGATATCAGGCGATGGAGCTTCATGCCCTTCCCACTTTGGAGAGCAACAACAATCATCGCAAAGAATGTTGTCGAGCATGAATCAATCTTCCAACACACAAGATTCGTTACTTGCATTTATTGATGGTGGTAACAAACAATCTTTACTCGACAAGATTAATAATTTGAATGTTACCTCTTCAGATTTAAAACAAAGCTTGGTTGAACCCGGCCCCTATTTATCCGATTCGGTTTTGCTTGCAGCAACAACACGAGAACAACCAATGGCAGATGCCGATATAAAATCTGTGATCCTCACTAACTCACCAACTACCGATACAATTTATAATGCTCTCGAAGAAGAAAAACCAGTTGTTGCAGACAACATTGTTGTTGTGAATGCACAAAATGGTATTTCGGCGCGCGATATTCTCGAATCTGAAATGGGTATTGCAGGTGAAGATCACGATCAAACTTTAAAGCAACTACTCACTCACTACAACGATGTTGAACAGAGCGATAGTGCATTTAATATTCTTGTTGATGGAAACGAAAATTTGCTTGCACTACCTAAAGCAATTCACAAAAATGATTATGCAACATCAGCAATCCTAATAGATGCATTACCAAAAACCAATGATGACGATCTTGATCTGAAGAATTATTATTCGCTCATGGTTGATCAACATGCGCAAGGAGCATCAATGTACGAATTAGATTCTTCGCAGGTAGATGGCCTTGAACTCTCGGCAAGTCAGAATTCAGAAACAGGATATTTAGTACTCAATTTACTATCGCATGTAAAAAGAATTTCTTATGAAGAAGAACTTCCCGAAATAACTGATGATGGCATGCGCATAGCTGATGAAAAAAATGTTTACACTTTGAGTGGAATCCCGCTATTCATTTTTCCAAACCCGGCAAACGATCAATTAATCATTCAACCAAATTTTATAATGCAGGAGACATTACCAGTGCAAATATCTTTTTACAACAGCATTGGAAACAAAACATTTTCATTTGGCAGCACACTCACACCACAAGGCATCAACATCAACATCGTTGATTTACCCAATGGAATTTACCTCTGCATGGTTCAACATGTAACCGAACAGTGGCAACAGACTGTTGTGGTGCAGCATTGAGGAGTTTTCGAAAATTTTATTGGTGTTTTTATTATTTTTAGCAATCATATCACTTCCATTAACTTCGAAGCCACAATGAACTACTACTGTCAATTTATTTTAGTGGCCTCTTTTGCCGCCTTCGCTATCTTTAAAGCTGATGTTGCAATTGCTCAATACTGTACTACATCACTTTATAACAATGGTTGCATCTATGGAGATTACATAGATGATATCACCATTGGCTCCATCATACAAACCAATACAGGTTGCAGCGGCTTGAGTGAAGGCTATGCAGATTATACTTCTTTGACTGCAATTTTTGAACAGGGGAATTCCTATTCATTTAATGTTACCTGCGGCTTCGATGATGAATACATTAACATCTGGATTGACTTTGACAATGATTCAGTTTTTGAATCGAATGAAATCGTGCTCACCAATTTTTATTGCGCTAATGCAAATTCTAATTACGCAACAACATTCTCTATTCCATCATTAGCAGCAGTTGGAAATCACCGCATGCGTGTTCGTGATGTTTATAATACTGTGAATGCGCAACCATGCGCAGTTTATTCTTATGGTGAGGTGCACGATTATACTGCAAATATTTTGGCGGCCGCTACAAACATGAGTTACACAAAAAGTGAAGCCACACAAAATGACACCAGTAATATTTTGAAAGGAACAACCACTGCAAATATTCTGGGTATAGAAATAATTACTGACGGAAGTTTAAATCCGTTTGCTGCAACTTCATTTACAATCAATTCAACTGGTACTTCCAACTTTGCGAATGATGTAACAGCAGTAAAAATTTATTCAACCGGAAGTTCAAATATTTTTAATACCAATCAGCTTTTTGGTTCTGCTGCAAATCTTTCTTCACCCATTGTAGGAAGTATTCTTTTGTTACCCGATACTAATTTCTTTTGGGTAGTGTATGATCTTTCACCTGCTGCTGCGCTTGATGAAATTTTCGATGCGCAGTGCACAAAGATTGTAATGTCGGGCGCAGGCGGAACAAAAGTTCCTGCTATCACTTCTCCATCGGGCAACAGAACAATTGATTATTGCGAACCCACTTATTCCAATGACTGCTCCGAAGATTTTATCAATGGTGTTACCCTCAACACACTTTCAAATCTGCAAAGCGGTTGCAATGGGTTCATTAATAATTATATCAAATACAATCCATCTGGAAATTTAACAACCACACTTACACTCGGCAATAATTACCCGATCACACTTTCATCAAGCGGAGAGTATAACGAAGCGTTTGGTGTTTGGATTGATTTCAACCAAGATGGAGATTTTGCTGATGGAAATGAATTTGTTTACTCAACACCTTATGCAGGTACCGATACTTTTATTGGAAATATTTTGCTTCCGCTTGCCTATAATTTTGCAGGCGAAAGGCGAATGCGTATACGCTGTGCTTACAACACTATTTTAAATGCAGATGATTATTGCAGTGATTTAAGTTATGGAGAAACGGAAGATTATACGATCACTCTTGTGTTGCCGGTTTGCAGCGGAACACCTTTTGGCGGAATTGTAATTGCTGAACCAACTTCTTTCTGCGAACCAGGTACTATTATTTTTCTACACGATACTCAATTGCAAATTGTGGCCGGCCTTCAACTTCAATGGCAACAATCGGCAGATGGTTTTTTGTGGACAAATATTATTGGAGCAACTGATACCATTTATACTTCGCTGCCATTGTTTGATACCACTTTTTACAGAGTTAAAGTTACCTGCAGCAGCTCGGGATCATTCGCATATTCCAATACCGTTAAGATCATTATGTTTCCAACTCCAATTGTGAGTTTTACAGGATTAGATTCAACTTATAATGTGGATGCCACTGCGATAACTCTAACCGGAAATCCTGCAGGCGGAATTTTTTCGGGTGCAGGAATCAATGGAAATATTTTTGATCCCGCTATTGCAGGTGTTGGCGGTCCTTATGAAATCATCTACACTTATACAGATTCAAATGGTTGCACTGCGAGTGATACACAATTAGTAACAGTGCTATTTTTCAATGGAATTTTAATTGAGGAAATTTTCTCTTCCTTTTCAGTTTATCCAAATCCAAATGATGGAAAGTTTTTTATTGAACTGAATTCTTCTTCCCCAAAAAATAATTTCACACTCAGCATTTATAATTTATTGGGTAATGAAGTTTATGTAAAAAAATATTCTTCATTACCAACACAAAAAAATATTTGGGTTGATTTAAGTAACCTCAAAAAAGGAAATTATTTGTTGCAAATTTCCTCTGAGAATTCTATTTTAAGAGAGACATTAAATATTGAGTAACAAACTTTTTTTGCTAAACACAAATCAATCTCACATGCGAACTCCGCCGGAGTTTTTATTACTCCGGTGGAGTTACAAAAACACAAAGGGAGTCAGGTTGTTTGAAATAATATTTTAATAAATACAATTTCCACAATAAATTTTTTTCAGCTCCAAACCAAAATAATTATTGCTGCGGTTTGATACCTATTTTTGCACAACTCAAAACTTAATGGCAACTACAGCAAAATCTTTCAATCAGGCAGCACACATTACAGCAGCCGACACAGAACTTCATCGCAAACTTAATTACAACATTGGCAAGTATTCAGATACTGTAAAAAAGGGAAAACTGCAATACAGCGATCTTGAATTGGCAAAGCAGCGCGCAAAAAATTTGAAGTGGAAAGCTATTGGATCACTCGATAAATATTTATTGGAGTTTGAATCCAACATCACAAAGCGCGGAGCAAAAGTAGTGTGGGCAGAAAATACTGATGAGGCATTAGCAGAAATAAAATCTGTGATGAAGCGGGTGAATGCAAAGAGTGTGGTTAAGAGCAAATCAATGACAACAGAAGAAGTTCATTTGAATAGTTTTTTAGAGAAGATGAATGTTGAAGTGGTTGAAACAGATTTGGGAGAATACATTCAACAGTTAGATGGTGAACCACCGTTTCATATAGTTACTCCAGCAATGCACAAGAGCAAAGAAGATGTTGCAAAGGTTTTTCACGAGCACCTCGGCACGCCGCTCGATATGTCTCCTGAAGAGATGACGATGGAAGCAAGAGGCAGATTGCGTGAAAAATACACAGTAGCTGATGTTGGAATTACGGGCGCAAATTTTATTCTGCCCGATTTGGGTGCTGTGCTGGTTCTGGAAAATGAAGGCAATGCAAGGTTGAGTATTACATTTCCAAAAGTTCACATTGTAATTGTTGGAATTGAAAAAGTAATTCCTTCTTACAATGATCTTCATCTTTTTCTTCCGCTGCTTGCAACATTTGGTACCGGACAACAAGTAACAGTTTACAATACACTGCTCACCGGACCCCGGCAAGAGAATGAAGTGGATGGCCCCGAAGAAATGATTGTGATTCTGCTCGACAATGGAAGAACAAATTTGTTGGCAGAAGCAGAACAACGTGAAGCATTGTATTGCATTCGATGCGGTGCCTGTTTAAATGCCTGCCCTATTTATAAAAATATTGGTGGCCATGCTTATCAAACTACTTACAGCGGGCCCATTGGATCTGTAATTACGCCGCACTTTAAAGGCATGGAAGATTTTAAGCACCTTAGTTATGCTTCTTCACTCTGTGGCGGTTGTACCGAAGCGTGCCCAATGAAAATTAATCTTCACAATTTACTGGTGTTTAATAGAAGAGATTCGGTGAAGGAAGGAAAATACAATGGTGCCGAAAAAATTGGATGGCGCATGTGGCGCATGAGCATGCTCTCACGCCGCTTGATGGATTTAAGCGGCAGCAAAACAAAAAATTTTATGCTTAAATTTCTTTTCAAAAATTCATGGGGAACACACCATACCGATTTAAAGGTTGCTCCAAAATCTTTTAGCGAGATGTGGAAAGAAAAGATGTGAGCTTTGTCCCTAGTACTCGGGATTGAGTTCTGTGATTGAACATGAATGCAAAGAGATCACACTGTATTTAAAACGCATTGAATTTATTGTTTGGTAATTCGCACATCAAATTCGCCTCGCTTTTTTTATCTTCACACTCACCTAAAAATTCCTGAGATGAAAAAGCAGATGCTTCTCTTCACATTGATCGTCGCAATTTTATTTTCTTCCTGTAAAAAGAAACAAGTGGATGTTGACTATTCTGTTTTTCTAAACAATTACATTGATACTACCGCAAAACCCGGCGACGATTTTTTTAAGTATGCTGTAGGATATTGGTTAAAGAATAATCCGATTCCTTCATCCGAAAAATCATGGGGGGTTTGGAGTAAAGTGGATGAAGAAACTTTTAACCGCGTTCTTAAATTGAATGAGGAAGCTGCTTTAGACAGCACAGCGGAAAAAGGAGGTAACAAACAAAAAATTGGTGACTTCTGG
>JAJAYG010000409.1 GCA_026786335.1 Chitinophagales bacterium
ATGTATTGAGCAATTACGGCATCAGCAGTTTGTGCCTGCAATTGAAAAGAAACAATGGCGGCAATAATTATCAGAAGGATTTTTTTCATGATTTAAATGTTGGTTAGTTAATTTGATTTTATTATGGCAACAAAGATGGGTGAAAAGTTACAGCAAAGAAAAATTTTGTTGGAAATGAAAAATGTTTTTTCGACGAAGCAAAAGATTGGGTTGATGAATGGGTGATTAAATGAATGAGTTAAGAACTTAACTTTATGATTTTAAATTATTTCACGCTCAATAAATAATCCTTCTACCAAATAAAATCCTTATCGAATAATTTTCGAATTAAAATATTTTTTCAAAACATTAGAAACTCAACCAATGAAACTAAAATCTTTCCTATTACTCGCAGCACTTTTTATTCATCAAATCAGTTTTGCTCAAGCTCCAACAAAGCAATGGGACGTCGACCTCGGGGGCACCAAAAACAATGAGTTACACGTTAGGAAACACACCTCAGATGGAGGATACATTCTCGGAGGATTTTCCAAGTCGCAAGCGAACGTAAATAAATCACAAGCAAGTCGGTTATTTAGTTGGAGGATATACTGGTGGACACATTAGCGGCAATAAAACTCAGGACGGCTGGGGCAACTTCGATTACTGGGTGGTGCGTTTAAATTCGCATCATGAGATCTTATGGGATTCAAGATTTGGAGGTGACTATATTGATGTACTGAGTGGAATTTTTCAAGCATCGAATGGTAACTTTTTGCTTGGCGGTTCCTCGCAATCTTTTGCAAATGGTAATAAGTCTTCGACGGGAATTTATTCGGCAGGAAATATTTTCACAGCGCAACTCTCCGATGCCTCAGGAAGTTTTTCCTCACCAACTTCAATTGGAACTTTCACTTCAACTCAAAGCGGAACGATCGGGGTAACCATTCCCATTGCAACGCCTACCGGAACTCAATATCGCATTCGTGTAGTGAGTTCTAATCCATCAATAACCGGAACTGACAATGGAGAAGACATCACCATCAATGCGCTCACCTGCGATATTCCCGCAGCTGAATTCACAGATGAGATCACAAAAACGCTGCAAAATTTCACTGGAATTATGTAATTGCAGCGAACAAATACAAAGTGCAGTATCGAGTATCAGGTACTAACACATGGACAAAAACTTCTGCCACCAACAATTATAAAAAACTCAAAACTCTTTTGTCAAACACACAGTATGATTGGCAAGTGAAATCAGTTTGCATTGATCTTGGCTTGGGAAATTCTACATGGTCGGCTATTCAAAACTTTACAACACTACCTGCAAAATTGGTTGATAAAGAAACTGCCTCATCATTCGAAGTTTATCCGAATCCATTTTCAATTTCAACTACCATTTTATTTTCTCTCCGGGAAAGTTCAACTGTAACCATTGAACTTTTTGATTTAGCAGGAAGGAAATTAAGAACTGTTGATGTTGAGGATCTTTCAGAAGGAAATCACAAAATTAATTTCAATAAAGAATCAATTGCTGCGGGTATTTATTTTCTTCAGTTCAAAACACAAACAGAAACTATTACGAAGAAATTGGGGGTGGAATAATTTCCTGCTTCAATTCAAAAATCTGAAAAGCATAAGCCACCCTGTTTTTTTCATCAGGTAAATGACGTTCTTCGCTTGTGAGTTTCCAGTCGTCTTCATTCAATGGTTTCAAAAAAGTATCACCTTCATAGTTATGGAAAATGCGGGTCATGTAAATTTTATCGGTCCACACCAATGCCTGCTGAATAATGTCGGCGCCACCGATCACAAAGCATTCTGTGTCTTCAGTTTTTACAGCTTCTTCAAAAGCCGATTTTAAATTATTAACCACTACACAATCTTCCGCGGGATAATTTTCCTGCCGCGTAACCACAATATTACTTCTGCCCGGTAAAGCTTTTCCAAGTGATTCATAGGTTGCTCTTCCCATAATCACAGCATGTCCCATGGTGACTTGCTTAAAATATTTCATGTCGGCAGGTAGATGCCATGGCAGTTTGTTATTAATACCAATCACATTGTTTTGTGAAACAGCTACAATGATTGAGATTTTCATACTGCTATTGGGGCTTTAATTGAAGGGTGTGCATTATAATTCAACAACTCAAAATCTTCGTACTTAAAACTAAAAATATTTTTAACAAGTGGATTAATCTTTAGTTCGGGCAGCGGAAAAAAATCTCTCGACAATTGTAAATTAACCTGTTCAAGGTGGTTGAGGTAAATATGTGCATCACCAAATGTGTGAACAAAATCTCCTACACCTAATTCGCAAACCTGGGCAATCATCATGGTGAGCATGGCATAAGAAGCGATGTTGAAAGGAACTCCAAGAAATATATCTGCACTGCGCTGATACAATTGACATGATAATTTTCCTTCTGCCACATAAAATTGAAACATGGTATGGCATGGAGGCAATGCCATTTTATCTACATCGGCAGGATTCCATGCGCTCACAATTAACCTTCGCGAGTTTGGATTTTTTTTGATCTGTTCAATGAGTTGTGAAATTTGATCAATAGTTCTTCCATCGGGCGCAATCCACGATCTCCATTGCTTTCCATACACCGGGCCGAGTTCGCCATTTACATCAGCCCATTCATCCCAAATTTTTACACCATTTTCGTTTAGGTATTTGATGTTAGTGGCGCCTTGCAAAAACCAAAGCAATTCGTAGATGATAGATTTAAGGTGAAGTTTCTTGGTGGTGAGCATTGG
>JAJAYG010000410.1 GCA_026786335.1 Chitinophagales bacterium
AATTATTATTTTTTCCTTTTTAACTGCTTGTAAAAAGTATTTATTTCTTGCAACCAATCTTCTTCCTGCAGCTGATTATATTGTTGCAATATATTCCTATACCTTTTCTTTATTTACAACTACTAAATTAGAAGACTCGATACTAACGAGTTCTACTGTAAACAATCTTGCCGGTAGTATTAATGATCCGATTTTTGGAAAAAGTTACGCATCCTTTTTTACACAATTTTCCCTGCTTACTAATGATGTTGACTTTGGATCGCCCGATACTCTTTATATTGATTCAATTGTTCTTACGCTTGGATATGCAGGTTCCTACGGTTACAAGTATGTGCCCCAATCATTTAATGTCTACAGATTAGATGAAGCGCTAAGCCCGAAGCCAGAAGGGGGCTATTACAATAAGTCTTTTGCCTTTGACCCTGAACCTATTGGCAGAAAACAAAATTTTGTTCCAAATTTTACTGATTCAATTCAAGTGGGAGCAATTAAGATTCCGGCTCATATGCGTATTCGCTTAAGTGACAGACTCGGCCAGGAACTACTTTCTATTTCGGGTAGTGACTCTTTAGCCAGTGATTCAAATTTCAAAAAATATTTTAAAGGTATTTATATGTCACCTGATACAATTGCCTCACCTTATGGATCCAGTATTTTGTATTTCAATCTTGAATCTTTGTTGAGTGGAATTCATCTTTATTGGCATACTCCTCATCTTAAATCACTTAGTTATGTGATTCCGGTTATATCGACAGACGTGAGGACAAATTACTTTAAAACCAATCATAACAATTCTGCTGTTTCTCCATATTTACAAAGCAAACTAAGCAGCGACAGTATTGTTTTTCTTCAAGGTATAGGGGGATTAAAAACAAGGGTGTTGATTCCATCAATCAGTTCGTTAAAAAATGTGGTTATTAATAAGGCGGAAATTGTGATCACACAGGTAAATGATGATTTGAGAACTGACAGCATTTTTACCGCACCCTTGCAGATTGTTTGTGTTACTTCAGATTCCAGTGGCAAAGACATTTCAATACCCGATAACCTTGAAACATTTCCGGAATTTGGGGGTGCTTCTGTTAAAAAAGTAACCATAGATAGAAAATCTTATGTTGAATATCATTTTAGTATTGCAAATCAAATTCAACAAATTATTGATGGTGATACGGAGGATAGAGGTTTGTTTCTGATTATGTATCGCAGAGGAGAATTACCCGATAGGTTGATGATGGGCGGCAGCAACAGAAGTGATTTCAGGAAAATGAAATTCAATTTGATCTACACACCAATAAAATAGTTTCACTTCCCTAATCCCAAAAAATTATGTGCGGAATTGTTGGTTACATCGGGGAAAAGCAAGCATTCCCAATTCTTATTAAAGGATTGCATAGATTGGAATACCGCGGTTATGATAGTGCCGGTGTTGCTTTGCTCAATGGAGGAATTAAAATTTATAAGAAGGCAGGAAAAGTTGTAGCTCTCGAAGAACACTGTTTTGGAAAAGATATTACAGGAACTGTTGGAATTGGTCACACCAGATGGGCAACTCATGGAGTTCCCAACGACATCAATGCGCATCCTCATTTTTCAGAAAACAAAAAGTTGGCGATTATTCATAATGGCATCATTGAAAACTATGCTTCACTTAAAGAAGAGCTGTTGCAACGCGGGCATCACTTTGAATCGGATACAGATACAGAAGTGCTCATTCACTTGATTGAGGATATTGAAAAAAATGAGAGCGTTGATTTAGCCGAAGCAGTTCGAATTGCATTGAATGAGGTTGTTGGTGCCTATGCAATTGTAATTCTTTCCAATGATAACCCTGATTTGCTAATCGCTGCACGAAAAGGCAGTCCGCTGGTTTTAGGTATTGGTGAAAAGGAATTTTTTATTGCATCGGATGCTACGCCAATAGTTGAACACACAAAGAATGTTGTCTACTTAAATGATGAAGAGATTGCAGTAATGCATCGCAGTGGTGAATTGAGCATAAAAACAATTGGGAATGTTGTTCGCACTCCATATATCGAAGGGCTCGAATTAAAATTAGAGATGCTCGAGAAAGGTGGCTACGATCATTTTATGTTAAAGGAAATTTATGAGCAGCCACATTCCATTCGCGATAGTTTAAGAGGAAGACTTAATACTTACATCGGGAAAATAAAATTGGGCGGCTTCTCTGAGTACGAGCATAAATTGGTAAATGCAAAAGGCCTTACCATGATTGCATGCGGCACCTCCTGGCATTCGGGCATTGTTGCCGAATATTTATTTGAAGATCTTGCCCGCTTGCCGGTTGAAGTAGAATATGCATCTGAATTCCGTTACCGCAACCCGATTATTTCTGCTGATGATACCATAATTGCAATTTCACAATCAGGTGAAACAGCCGATACGCTTGCAGCAATTCAATTAGCAAAATCAAAGGGTGCAACTGTGTTTGGAGTTTGCAATGTGGTAGGTTCATCAATTGCCAGAGCAACCGATGCAGGATCCTTTACTCACGCCGGCCCCGAGATTGGTGTTGCATCTACAAAAGCTTTCACCGCACAGGTTGCCGTGTTGAGTATGCTTGCAATGCAGACTGCACATAAGAGAGGAACCATCACTCAATCCCGGTTTCACCAACTCATCAATGAATTGGATTCAATCCCCGAAAAAGTAAAAGAACTTTTAAAAGTTGATGAGCAGATAAAATACATCAGCGACTTTTTTAAAGATGCCCGTAACTTTTTATACCTCGGTCGCGGATACAATTTCCCGGTTGCTTTGGAAGGTGCATTGAAGATGAAAGAAATTTCTTACATACATGCTGAAGGATATCCCGGTGCCGAAATGAAACATGGCCCCATTGCTTTGATTGATGAACAAATGCCTGTAGTTGTAGTTGCAACCAAAGGGGGGCCCTATGATAAAATTCTTAACAACATACAAGAAGTTAAAGCACGCAAAGGAAGAATTATCGCCGTAGTAACCAAAGGTGATAAAGTAATTAAAGACCTCGCTGAATTTGTAATTGAAATTCCTGAAACAGAAGAAGCCCTAACGCCATTGCTATCAGTTATTCCATTGCAATTGCTTGCATACCACATAGCATTATTGCGTGGCTGCAATGTAGATCAGCCAAGAAATTTGGCGAAGAGTGTGACTGTAGAATAGATTAGAGTTTCGTGTTTTGAGTTTTGAGTTTTGAGTTTCATGTTCTGGTTTTCTCAATAACTTCTCCATTCTTAAATTCAATATTCATTTGTTTTATGATTTGAAAAACCGAAGACTCACCGATATTTATTTAATTGGAAAATCCGAAATCAAAATTCCGAATTCCGAAATCCGATATCCTTATTTCTTATTTTCGTCGCCTCATGAAAGGAATCATTCTCGCTGGCGGTAGTGGCACAAGATTGTATCCCGTTACTTACGCCATCAGCAAACAAATAATGCCGGTGTATGATAAGCCAATGATTTATTACCCGCTGTCGGTATTGATGATGGCTGGTATTAATGAAGTACTTATTATTTCAACACCTGAAGATATGTTGGGTTTTAAAAGATTATTGGGGGATGGAAAAAAACTTGGTTGTAATTTTCAATATGCCATACAACCAAAACCCGAAGGACTTGCACAAGCATTTATTATTGGAGAAGAATTTATTGGTAATGAAAAGGTGGCATTAATCCTTGGCGATAATATTTTTATGGAAGTGGTTTAGGAACTTTTCTTGAACACCACACAACACCCGATGGTGGAATTATTTTCGATTACCATGTTTCGGATCCTGAGCGATATGGTGTGGTTGAATTTGACGAGAACAACAATGCAATTTCAATTGAAGAAAAACCTTCGGTTCCAAAATCAAACTACGCTGTACCCGGTTTATATTTTTACGATAATGATGTGGTGGCAATTGCAAAGGCAGTAAAGCCGAGTGAAAGAGGTGAGTTGGAAATTACTGATGTGAACAGAGAATATTTAAAACGCGGTAAATTAAAAGTTGCTATTCTTGATCGTGGTACTGCATGGTTAGATACAGGAACATTTGATTCACTAATGGCAGCATCGCAATTTGTACAAGTAGTAGAAAACCGGCAAGGATTAAAAATCGGTTGCATTGAAGAAGTGGCATGGAGAAAAAAATTTATTACCAACAAGCAACTTGCAGCTTTAGCAGAACCATTAATAAAAAGCGGCTATGGAAAATCGTTGCTTGAGTTGCTAAAATGAGTTTCGGGTTTTGCCCGCCTTCTTCAAAACTTCGGCAGATAAAAGTTTTGAGTTTTGAGTTTTGAATTTTTGTATTACATATTACATCTTAGAACATTCACATTTCACCATTCACGTTTAACAAATGCCAAAGATTCTGATTACAGGTGGTGCCGGGTTTATTGCAAGTGCACTAGCCGAACGTTTGATTCAAGACCCTGCTAATTATGTGGTAATTCTTGATAACCTGCTAACAGG
>JAJAYG010000411.1 GCA_026786335.1 Chitinophagales bacterium
AGCTTGGCCAAGCGTTTTCGAGGTTTGGTTCGCACGTGACGATCGTTGAAATGTCGCAGCGCATATTAACCAAAGAAGACGACGAGGTTTCCGGCCTGATGGAAAAGCTGCTTCGCGAAATCTTAAAACAGGTGAAAGAGGTTCGGCAACAGTTGAAGTAATTGAAGGCTTAACTGCAGGTGATTCTTTAATCACCACCAACCTTTTAATGATGAGGCCCGATTTGAAAGTAAAACCAGTACCAACTAAATAATTTGATTCTTTTATGAACACTTATTTAACTCTGGCTACAGAATCTTTTACCGGCTATTGGAATTATTTGGTGAGTGAAGTTCTGCATCCTTCATTCCACAATTATTTTTATTGGCTCATAGCTCTTTCACTTTTTTGCTGGCTGTTAGAAATTATTTTCCCTTGGAGAAAAAATCAATCCATCATACGCAAAGATTTTTTTCTCGATGGATTCTACATGTTCTTTAATTTTTTTCTTTTCTCTCTCATCGGTTACAACGCTCTTTCAAACATAGGAGTAAAATTATTCAGCGACTTTCTTTCACTTTTTGGAGTGAGCAACTTTGTAGCAATCAGTGTTCAAACTTTTCCATTGTGGGCTCAGCTGCTTTTGCTTCTTGTTGTAAAAGATTTTATTGACTGGAATGTGCATCGCCTTTTACACAGAGTACCACAATTGTGGGAGTTTCACAAAGTGCATCACTCAGTTGAAGAAATGGGATTTGCTGCTCACCTTCGTTTTCACTGGATGGAAACAATTGTGTACAGGAGCATTGAATATATTCCGCTGGCCATGATTGGCTTTGGTATTAATGATTTCATAATGGTTCACATTTTTACTTTGGCGATTGGTCATCTCAATCATTCGAATCTAAAAATTTCATGGGGGCCTCTTAAATATTTATTCAACAGTCCGCAGATGCATATATGGCATCACGCAAAAGTTTTACCTCAGCAATACGGTGCAAACTTTGGTTTAACTTTTAGTGTGTGGGATTATATTTTTGGTACCGTACATTGGCCAGGGAGCGGAAGGGATGAAGTGCTTGGTTTTGAACGATCAGAAATTTTTCCAAAAGAATTAATCAAGCAAATGATTTTCCCTTTCACTAAACAAAAATCACAATGAAAAATTTTCTCTTTTTAGCTTTCATCAATTTCTCTTTCTTAGGCTGTGCACAAAACAAAACAGAGGCTGATTATAAAAATCTTGATATCAAAACTTTTGCTGAAACAATGAATGCACCCAATGTGGTTATCATTGATGTGCGCACACCGGAAGAATTTGCAGCAGGGCATATCCCGACTGCGAAGTCGATTAACTTAAACGATAAAGATTTTTCAACTCAATTAGATGCACTTGATAAAAGCAAAATCTATTTGGTTTATTGTCAAAAAGGTGGCAGGTCTGCAAATGCTTCAAAGCAAATGACAGACAAGGGCTTCAAACAGGTTTACAATCTTGAGAATGGATTTTCGCAGTGGAATGGCGCAGTTGAAAAATGAAATCCTTTTTTTCTTTCACAAATAAATTTTTGAATGAACCAAAAAATTTCTACCGATAAAGCTCCAGCTCCCGTGGGCTTGTATCCGCATGCAAGAAGAGTGGGTAACTTACTTTTCTTAAGTGGCATTGGCTCACGTGAAGCGGGCACCAATAATATTCCGGGAAATGAATATGACGCAAAAGGAAATTTAGTGAAATACGATATTGCTGCTCAATGCCACTCAGTTTTTAAAAATGTGAGAATAATATTGGAAGAAAGCGGAAGCAGGTGGGAACAGTTAGTGGACGTAACTGTTTTTCTCACCAACATGAAAGATGATTTTAAAATCATGAACCAACTTTATGCAGAGTATTTTAAAGACAATTTACCTTGCAGAACAACCGTAGAAATTTTATCACTGCCGACACCAATTGCAATTGAGTTGAAATGCATTGCGGTGGTCGAATAATTTTTTTGTTTCAGCGAAGAAAGTGACTTTTTTATTGACATAAAATTATTAAACTTGAGTAATCCTTAGCGCGCCCAATAGTATTACTCGTCAAATAACATCTCAATAAAAATTTTTGGAGCTTTACTGTCAGTCAGAGTGCTGATTGTTCATTTAGAAAAGAAAAAGTAAAGTGGTTTTGCGCTTTTTTTCTGGCAGGTTGATATCTCAAAAAACTATTTCCATATAACCACATACCCATACTTGCCTACATTATACAAATAATTATATCCGTCGAGCGTTTTGTAAACGCCTCTCAAATCAGGAAGTGCGATTTGTACCATCAAAGGGATACTTCCAAGTGAAATTACCGGTATTGTTTACAATGTTCGTTGTCGTACATTGAGCTTTCAATAGTGAAGTTTTGAAAAAGAGAATCGCGCAGAGAGTTGCGACCGTAAGTAATAGTTTTTTAATTTTGTGAGCGGTTTTTGAAGTTTCAATTTTACTTTGAGGATCAATTATTCAAGATGTCCATGTAAAGTTTAGTTTTAATTCCTAAAAGAAAAAATATTACTTCAAAAATCTTTTCTTGAAAGGTGTACGCAGGTGTTCAGGTATTTTTTTTCAAACAAACAAAACCATACAAACAAAAAAATTGCTCATTCAACATTAATACACAACGCGTCTTTATCTTTTCCAAATAAAAAAGGTGAGCATCACTCGCAAATAAGAGAAATAGAGAAATTTTTTTCCTTCCTTTCAAACTTTTAAATACCATAACTTGCCCCAATAAGCATTTAACAATGGAAAAAACCAAAGCAGAAGTTTACTACAAAACATATCTCGGTCTCGATAAAATTTTAGACGCACAATTTCCCGAGAGTGAAAAGGCGGGCAAGATGGCGAATGATGAAATGCTTTTCATCATCATTCATCAGGCATATGAATTATGGTTCAAGCAAATTTTATTTGAGCTGGATATTATCAAAGACACTTTTAACCGGCAGCAGATTGATGACAATGCGCCTGATATGTACAATGTTGCGCACCGCCTAAAAAGAATTGCCACCATTCTTGAGTTGCTCGTGCAGCAGATTGATATTTTGGAAACCATGACACCGCTTGATTTTCTCGACTTCAGAAATCTGCTTTCACCTGCTTCGGGTTTTCAGAGCTATCAGTTTAAAATGATTGAAGCAACGCTGGGTTTAAAATTCGAGCAGCGGCATGAGCAGAATTATTATGTGACTGCATTAAAGCCCGAGGAATTAGAAAAAGTGAAGAGTGTAGAAAAAGAAAAAACAATTCTCACATTGGTGAATGAATGGCTGGAGCGCATGCCCTTTTTTGATCAGGAT
>JAJAYG010000412.1 GCA_026786335.1 Chitinophagales bacterium
CCCATGCTCCAGGAATTGAATGGCAAAAATCTTTCTTTGCACCAACACATCCTGGATTTACGGACCCGGCAAATACGCCACCGGCTGGGCCACAAACAAAGAATAAATCGGGCGAAGATTGGTTTTACGATGTTAAGCTCGCCAAAAATTTATCTACGCCCACAGCATACGTATGTGCCGGCTACTCCACATTTGTAAATAGCGAAACGATTAACGAATGTTATTCCTATACTATTAATGATTATGGGCCTTTCGACAGTGAAGAATTTGAGAATGATAATTGGCTGAAAGGCAACCCAAGACCTAAGATGGCATTGGTTGATTTGAAGGGAAACTTGATTTGGTATAAACTATTTGGTGTAGCAAGTAACGGCAATGTAGGAAGCGCCGAAAGATTTTATAATATTATTCAAACATCTGATGACGGCTTTCTTGCAATTGGCCGAAGAAGAATTGGCGGTGAGATACCTTATAACCAAAGTGACGCCAATCCAAATGGAAAAAGTTTTTCATGTACAGCCAAGGTGAATGGAATTAAGGAGTATGTTGTAAAAACAGATTATGCAGGTAATCTTTTGTGGCAAGGAACTTATGGATTTAGTGAAACATCTGATCTTGATAATTATGCAAGTGTAGGATATGATGTGGTGGAAACTGCGAATGAATATATTATTTGTGGCAGGGCGGCTGATGTTAATAATGTTGATACACGGGCTGTTATAATTAAAGTAAACAAATCAAACGGGCGAGTTATATCCAAAGCATTCGTAGGCAATACGGGAAAGGACAGTTGGATAAGAGCAGTCGCACTTGAACCTAACACCACGAACCTATATGTGACAGGGAAAGAACCCGGGAGCAGCAATGTAGGATACTACGATTTATTCGTTCAAAAAATTGATTTGAATGATTATTCTATTGATGCATCATATTATGTGAATGTAGGGAGTACAACAAACAATATAGGATATGATATTGCCTATGATGCAATTAATGGAAGGGTGATTGTTGCAGGAACAATGGATGTTGAAATTGCTTTTGCTGAAAATTCACAAGGATCAGGAGAGGGGCACGTTTATATTCTCAATCCAACAAATTTATCCTTAATCGGAAATAAATTCCTCGGAGCTATTAAAGCGTATGACCTTCAAATAGGATTAGCAAGTTTATCTGATGGCAGTTTTATAGTTACAGTTCCTAAACAGAATGCATTATTAACTAATATTCCAAACCAACTTTGTGGTGGCAACTTTGATGATGTTGAAACTACACCTCTTTGGAATACTGATGTTTACGTTGAAAAATTTTCCGGCGTTAATCCCTATCAAAGTATTTGGAATAAAACATTTGATTATGATGTTCCTCAAGCACTCTAAGTTAGTTAGTTCAGCTACAGTTGTAGCCGTATTACTTTTCATTCAAGTTAAGCTTGAATTTGCTCAAACACCATTTAATAAGGTATTCGATTATGAAAATGGATTTGAGTTCGGATGGTCAGTAATTATTAATCCTGATTCATCCTATTCAATTATGGCAGGCGGTGAAAATAATTTTTTTACGCTTGGCATTTTATTTTATCACATTGGTCCCAATGGTGCCTTGCAATACAAAAAGGGATACTTCAATCCATTAACTGACTACTACCCTGGTTTGAGTAAAACCATGAAAGCAATTGATAACGGAGGGTTCTTTTTTGCAGGCGCATCCGATTATTACTATTCTATTGATGTTGATGTAATTGTATCGAAGCTTGATGCTTCGGGTGACACAATTTATTTCAGAGGGATTGAAACCGGAAATATAGACGGGGCTTATAATCATACAATCACTTCTGATAAGGGTTTTGCAATTACTGGTTTTACAACTCCCGATTATTATACATCCACCAATCTTTTAATAATGAAAGTAGATTCCAACGGCAATTACCTATGTAGTAAATCTTATGGCAGTGACGAAAGCGATAGCGGTTATACAATTTATGAGATAAGCGGCAAGAGATTAATCATTGCCGGTATTAAGCGATACCTTTCTACTAATTATGCTACATGGATAATTGAAACTGATAGTTTAGGAAATGTGCTTAAAGAAAAGGAATGGGATAGTGGTGCATTGTTTTGCGGGGGAACAAGTTTAGCACCTGGATTCAACAGTAAATATTTTTTAGAAGGATGTCTTGATACCCTTATTAATCTTGACGATTATCCAATTTGCGGATTCGTAGCACAGCTTGATACTGATTTTAGTATTTTGTGGAAGACCATCTACAATGATAAAGATTACAAAAGTTTTTACATTGTAAAACAACTCCCCGACAGCACAATTGTTAGTGTGGGTTTCCAAACTGATGGGCTAAGCAACAATACCCGTGGCTGGATTGCAAAGATTGATAAGAATGGCAACCAACTATGGGAGCACAGCTGTAAATTCGGTAACAGCACCTTCAACTACTTCTCTGATTTTGAACAAACGTGGGATAAAGGTTTTATCATCACCGGCGCAACGAATGGTCCCACGAGTCAGGATGCTTGGTTGGTTAAATTAGACAGTTTAGGGTGTCTTAATCCGAATAACTGTTTCACCGGCGATCTAACGATTGAGATTTCTGACAAAGTTGAATTTCGTATTGCTCCTAATCCTGCAAGCAATCATACAAATATCATTTACAATTTGTTCGGTAAAAATGTGAATGCCGAATTTATTATTACCGATCTCACAGGTCGCATTGTCAATTGCATTCCTGTAAATTTTTCTGAAAATGTTTTATCGCTCGATGTTTCTCAATGGTCGCAAGGTGTATATGTATGCTCCCTGTTGATTGACAATAAAAAAAAACACTTAGCGAGAAGTTTGTTGTAGTTAAATAACCACTGAAAAAATGAGCAAAGTGTTTTGCAATTTTATCTTTGTTTCCCCTCATGTATTCCATCATTGATATTGAAACCACCGGCAACCACGCACACCGCCACAGCATTACCGAAATTGCTGTGATCAATTTCGATGGTGAAAAAATTACCCATCGTTTTTCTTCACTCATAAAACCCGATACTGCAGTTCCGCTTTTCATTTCACACCTAACCGGAATTAATTCAGCCATGCTTGCAGAAGCCCCTTTGTTTGCTGAGATGGCTGATCAGATTCTCGAACTCACCGAAGGAAAAATTTTAGTATCGCACAATGCACACTTTGATTATTCATTTTTAAAGAGTGCTTTTCTTGCAGCAGGAAAAACTTTTCAAAGAAAAACTTTGTGCACGTTAAGATTGAGCAGGCAAATTTTTCCGGGAATGAATTCTTATTCGCTCGATCGCTTGTGCAGGCAATTAGAGATTTCTCAATCAGTAATTCACCGTGCCGAAGGTGATGCATTGGCTGCACTGGAATTATTGAAATTAATTTTGAAGGAAGATAAAAAAGGAATTGTAGCAGCGCAACTTAAAAAGCGATCGGGTGAGTTCAATATTCCACCCCACCTTTCTAAAGAAAAAGTTCAGCTATTACCCGATGCACCGGGAGTTTATTACTTCCTCGATCAAAAGCAAAAAGTTTTATATGTGGGAAAAGCCAAGAGCATTCGCAGTAGAGTGTGGCAACATTTTCTCAGCAACTCATCAACCCGCGTAAAAACAAAACTCATGAATTCAATTCACGATCTGCGTTTTGAATTATGCGGCAATGAATTAGTCGCCATGCTAAAGGAATCTGATGAGATCAAAAAACATTTTCCTCCTTTCAATGTCATTCAAAAAATTTCTGATAACAATCTTGGATTGTATTGCTATGAAGATGGAAATGGATACAAACGCTTTGCATTGAAAAAACTCAAACGCGGTGATCAGCCGCTCATTTCATTTTCATCAATGCTTGAGGCAAGAAGTTTTTTAAAAGAAAGAACAAGAGAGTTTGAGTTGTGCCCTAAACTTTGCAACCTGCATCGATCAAATGGCGCTTGCTTCGATTACGAAAGCGGATTGTGTGATGGTGCCTGCATTGGCAGCATTCCATCAGAAGATTACAATGAAAGAGTTGATGCAGCATTGTTTGCCATGCAAACTGATTCACTCTCCTGCGTAATCATTGGTGAAGGAAGAACAAAAAAGGAATCATCGGTGATTGTGATGGAGCATGGAAAATATCTTGGCTTCGGATTTACCGATCATAAAAAAGCAGAAGGGAAATTTTCTTCGGTCAAAAAACTGATTGAACCTTATCGTGATAACCACGAAGTGCAAATGATCATAAGATCATACTTGCAGAATAGAAATGATTTTAAAATTATTTTTAAGGAATAGAAGGATTGATAAGAACGTTATAAATTTTCTAATACTATCGAGAACTTTTCCAAAGTTTAAACTTTAGAAAAGTTAGAAATGGAACAACATCTTTATACAAAGAGAATATTTCATTTCACTTTCTTCTCAGCAAGTTTCACCGCCTTGTAACAATTCACTACTCCACCACTTACCGAAATCCTTTTCAGCTTCACTTTTTTATCATCGGTGCCGGGCAGTGTAACTTTCTTTTTCATCTTCACCACACTTTTCATTAAGATCTCTTTTGTTTGCACAGCAGTAAGTGATGGAAAGTAAGACCTGATCATTGCTGCAACACCCGCAACAACAGGTGAGGCCATGCTGGTGCCTTGGAGGTTTCTGTAACTGTTTCCCGGAACTGTTGAATAAATTCTCATGCCGGGAGCCCAAATGTCAACACTTGTTTTTCCATAGTCGGAAAAATAGGCAACCTCATTGTCCCATCTGCTTGCGCCTACATTAATCCAGTTTGGTGCAACACCACCATCTTCATAATATTTGGAAGGGAAAACTTTTTCAGAATCAAGATCAATATTGTCATTACCTGCGCCATGAACCAAAAGCACATCTTTATCGGCGGCATACTTAACTGCATCATCCACTGCTTTTTTATTCCACGAAAATCCTTTTCCAAAACTCATGTTAATCACCTTTGCTCCCATGTCAACTGCATAACGAATGCTGTTTCCAACATCTTTATCACGCTCATCGCCATCCGGCACACATCGCACTGTAATTATCTTCACGTTATCAGCTATTCCTTTGATACCAATATTATTTGATCTGTCGGCTCCTATAATTCCTGATACATGCGTGCCGTGCATGGCATCAACACCTGCAACATTGTTGTTGCCATAAAACCGTTCTAAGATGTCGCTGTAATTATCTCCAACAATTTCTCTTGGATTAAAATCAGGATTGAAATGATACTCAGCATCATCTTTCATGGTTTCAATTTGCTCTTGCAACTCATTAACTAATTGCGAAGTTGTTGTTCCGTCACCCATAATTTTAATGAGTGATTCCTGCACTCTTGTGAGTGAATCGGGCACATGCTGTAATTCCTGAATTTGTGATAGGGTAGGTTCTTCAACTCCGCTGAAATCCATGAGGGAATTAACGCGGCTAAGCAAAAAATTATAGCGGCGATAATTAAAAAGAGTTTCACTGGCTCTCTCATCATATTTCTTTTTAATGATTTGGTAATAAGTGTAATCCTTATTGCCAGTAGCAGATGCCTTATCATTTTCAAAATCATCACTCAATTTCTTATAAACGCGGGTTAACTCATAAGTATCATATTGAATGTTGCCATTTGCGCCGCCAATAAAATTCCAGCCATTCACATCATCAACATAACCGTTTTTGTCATCATCAATTTTGTTGCCTGCAGTTTCTTTCGGGTTTACATACATCACGTTCTTAAGATCTTCTTGTGTTGGATCAACGCCGCCATCAATCACTGCAACAATTACAGTTGATGATGTTTTTCCTTTCAACAACTCATTGTAAGCACGCTCTGCACTCACGCCATAAACCTTATCAATTTTGGGATCGAGCAAAAACCAATTGTCGGGTGGTGTTTGCGCATTTACTGATCTCATAATTATGATCAGCAATAAGAGGGATGAAAAAATATTTTTCATGTTCGCGATATTTATTAAATAGAATGCGAATTTAATTACAATGTAAGTATCAGCCTTATTAGTTGCTGCCTTTTCGACATGCGAACGCTTAATACCGACCAATCAATATGCATGAATCAAAAAATGCAATGATCTTTGGCTTACGGTAAATCAACGATTCAATTAATGTTTAAAATGAAAATTAATTTCTGCTTTCTTGCTTTGCTGCTGTTTTCATGTTCCAATGAAACAAAGACAACTGAGCAGACCAATGGAGAAGAACTGATTAAAACATTCTTAGCAAGCCGTGGCAAATACATGGCATTGTACTTCAGTAATATTGATACGGCGTATTTTCCATTGAGTGAAGTTGATGCTTATAAAATTATTTCGGAGAGAACTGTTGCCCTGCAGGATTCAACCATTAAATATTCGAGAATAAATATTTCAAAAGCCGATTCATTTTACAGTATTTATAAAACAAAAGTAGCATTCAAAGATTCTTTAAGTAACAATTATGCGAAAGAACCGGAGGGTCTTTTTATTATTCACCATTTTCAACTCGATGGCAAATTATGGACTGATACTTTTAAAATGAATTTTGAAAAGAATGCAATTATAAAAGCTACTGAAG